>CAKTFL010000125.1 GCA_934555855.1 uncultured Sphingomonas sp.
CCCAGCTCCAGACATCGCCGGCCGAGGTCGCGTTGGTAAGGCCGAGCGCCAGCCGCCTGCCGTCGGGCGAGAACTTGAGCGCCGTCAGCACGCCCCGGGGCAGCTCCGGCTGTGGAAGCGCGCGGCGCGTGACGCGGTCCTGCACCACCACGCGGGAGAAGCCGTCCTCGTTGATCTCGTAAGCGAGCACGCGGCCGTCGTCGGTCAGGTCATAGCTGTCGACGTTCCACGGCAGCCCCGGCGTCAGCACGGTTTCCGTGCCGGTCGCCAGGTCGATCTCGACCAGCCGCCGCGTGTCGCTGTTCAGGTCGGAGATGGCGATCAAACTCTTGCCGCCCGGCAGGAAGCGCGGATCCTGGTACAGCGCGGTCGGCGCATCGGGCGCGATACGCGTCGCCTGCCCGCTGGCGAGGTCGAGCAGGAAGAGCTGGCTTTCCCGGTTGGAGATGCCACGCGTAAAGATCAGGCGGCGCTTGTCCTCGCTGATACCGGCCGGGCCGACCGCGCCGTCCGACTGGAACAGCGTCCGCGGCGCGGACGGCCGGGTCGGATCGGTCCCGAGAATGGAATAGGCGGCCGACCCCTTCGTCGCCTGCGCCCAGACCAGCAGGCTTCCATCCTTGCTGAAGGCTGCATCCTGGTTGCGCGTGCCGGGTTCGGTCAGCTGGGTGGCCGTGCCGGTGAGGCCGCGCGCATGGAACTGGTACCATTCGTCGCCGCCCGTATCGCGGCTCAGCACGAACCGGTCCGTGCCGGGGATCACGCTGGCGCCGCCGATGGGCTCCGCCGCGAAGGTGACTTGGGTGCGGGCACCGCCGGGCGCGGCGACATGATGGATCTGCTGCGTGGCGCCGAAGCGCGTGGCGATCAGCATCGATCCGTCCGGCAGCCAGTCCTCGAAGGTGGCGGCACGACTGTTCTGGTAGCGTTGCACCGCCTCCGCGACCTCGTCCGGAATGGCCGGCACGCCTTGCAGCGTCGCGGTGCCGACCTGGCGGGTGGCAACGGGCGTCTGCGCGAAAGCGGACGGAAGCAGGGCGGGCGCCATCAGGGCCGAGATCGCTGCGCAGGCGAGAAGGTGTCGGAGCATCATTTGTCCCTGAAGTGAGAGGCTGTTCCTTCCGTGCCTTGGCCGCGGGGTCAAGCGGGTGGCGCGGATAGCAGGCGGGAAACGGACCGGGTCCGCTGCCGTTTGCGGAGTTTTAGAACAACGCCACATGCTCATGCCCGCGGAACGAAGTCGAACGCCGCGGAAGGACGCTCACCCGCTGCGAAGGGATTGGTGGCGTGCCATAACAGCAACGGGAAGATCACCAGCAGGCCCGCTTGCGGTCTTACGACCCGACGTGGCGACAATGTGGGAGCGAGATCCACCGGTGGTTGCCCCAGGATCAGCCAGCCGGCCTGATCGGCTACGTTCTCCGGCAGATCGGGCAAGGCGGCGTACAAGGCCGAGCTGATCCAGCGGTGCGTGCCGGGCACCGTGCAAGGCTCGCAAGTGGGCGGCGAGGGCATCCAGGTCGATGTCGAGCGTCGCGGTTCCGATCAGGGCAGGCTGTCCGGACAGCCATTCCGCGCGGGGATCGTTCAGCAGGCGCCATGCGACATCCACAAAAGGCGCGACGATCGCACGCAGAGGTCCCGGCAGCAGCCCTCCTGCAAGAGCCGCCACTTCTTCCGGGCGGCCCGCCCGGAGCAGGTGCGTCAGGCGTTGCGGAAGCGCCTGCCGGATATCGGGCGGGATCGCGCCAAACGGCCGGTCGGCCCGATCGATGTCACCGGCCCGGCATGCGTGACGATCCACGTTTCAAACTTAGCAAGATCAATGTCGGGCAGCACGGCGCGCAGGCACGGGTCGGCGTCGGCGAGCGGCCGGTGCACGGCGGCGATGCCGAGGCCCGCACGTGCCGCGCTGAGCGCGACGGAATGCGTGTCGGTCCGAAGGATGAAGGCACCGGGGTCGAGGTTGGGCAATCGGGCGGCCACCATCGCCAGTTCGGCCCGGAAACGATCCGGCCCGATCAGACGCCCGGGGCTGGTGGGGCGCAAATCGTGCTGCCAGGCACGACCTACAATTACGATCCGGAACGCACCCCGATCATTACCGAAGCAGCCCTGCAAAGGCCCCGGACTGAGAAGGGCCGCATCCGCGTCGCGCTGGAAAAGGCGGCTGGCCGACGTGGCGGACGAATGTCCCGTGCTGATCCTGCGGGCCGGGGACTTCTTCGGGGGCGAGGCTCGATCGAGTTGGTTCAGCCAGGCGCTGGTGAAGCCCGGCCGGCCGGTTACCCCGCTGTTGAACCCCGAACCGCATACCCCGGTCGAAATCGCCATGTGCGATACGCGGGACGGCCTCGCTTGCCTCGGATTGCGCACTTGGCCCGCTATCAGGCAAACAGTCGACGCCCTTGGTCAGCGTATAGTCGAGCGCGGCAATCGGATCGAGGCTGGCAAATGACGCAAGAGAGGGGGAGAATCGACGCCATGCGCCTGGAGCATCATCAGGAAAGCCTGTTCTGCGCGCAGGCCAAGCCGAACGAACTGCTCGGGTCCAGCAAGGTGCTCGGGTGGCATTCCTTGCTGGTCGACCATCATCAGGGCCTGGGTCAAAGCGATGTGTTCGAGACGCATGCCACGCCCGACATCACCCTTGTGGTTGCGGTGCGTGGACGACACCGCATCGACGTCTTCTCGCGCCAGCAATGGCGGGCAGCCGATTATGGCGCCGGCGCCGCCGGCCTGACGCCGGGGCTGGAGGCGACCCGGATGCGCTGGAGCAGCAGGCCCGGGCGTGAGCCGTTCCAGACCGCGCACCTCTACATTCCCGCAGCCCTGATGACCGCGTTGGCCGACGAGTACCGCCGGGTCGGTACCGCATCGGCGATCAGCCGCTTTCCGCGCTGGTGTTCTGCGATCCGGTGATCGCCAGCGCCGCGGCGGCGGCGCTCGACGCGATGACCAGCCAGGCGCCCGACCTGTATGCCGAGCAACTTGTCCGGTGGCTGGCCGCCCACCTGCTCGGCAATCATTCAAGCTGGTGGAAGGCGTCCGAGGATCGCCGGCAGGCGGCAGTCATTACCGATCGCCGGCTCGCCCGGGTGATTGAGTATATGAGCGCGTATCTGGCAGAGCCGCTGACGATGGATATGCTGGCTCGGGAAGCCGGGATCAGCGTCCACCATTTCGGCCGCCGCTTTCGCGAGCAGACCGGCGCCACCCCGTTCGGCTATCTGGTGGGCTTGCGGATGAGGGCGGCCGAGCGCCACCTGCGGTCCTCCGCCCTTGCCGTGTCGGAGATCGCGCGCGCCTGCGGCTATGCGCACCCGGCGGCTTTCGCAGCGGCTTTCCTCCGCCACACCGGCGCCAGCCCGACGGAATACCGAGCCAGGTCGCAGGCATCATCGCGCAACCGCTGAATACCATCGCCATCCCGCGATTGGCGCTGTCCGGCGGCAACCGTTCGCGACATCTTGGCGTAGGCTGATCAGGACGCCGCTGGTTGCCGGGTGAGGTCACCCGCACCCATGTCGGCGCCATCTAGGAGACCCGGAGTCCATGAAGCAGATCGCACTCGTAACCGGCGCATCCAGCGGCTTCGGCCAGATGATCTCGCGCGATCTCGCCGCGGCGGGACACACCGTCTACGCATCGATGCGCGGCACGGCGCAGAAGAACGCCGACAGGGTCAGGGACAACGCCGCCTTTGCGCAGGAGCATGGCGTCGACCTGCGCTCGATCGAACTCGACGTGCAGGACGAAGGATCCACGGTCGGGGCCGTGGACCGGATCATCGCCGAGCACGGGCACATCGACATCCTGGTGCATAATGCCGGTCACATGGTGTATGGCCCGTTGGAAGGGTTCACGACCGACCAGCTGGCGCAGCAATATGACGTCAACGTGCTTGGTACGCAGCGGCTGAACCGTGCTGCCCTGCCGCACATGCGCGAGAGGCGATCGGGCCTGCTGGTGTGGATCTCCAGTTCCAGCGTCGCCGGGGGCGTGCCACCGCTGCTGGGACCCTACTTCGCGGCCAAGGCCGGCATGGACGCGCTCGCAGTCTGCTACGCGAAGGAGCTGGCGCCGCTCGGAATCGAGACCGCGATCGTGGTGCCGGGCGCGTTCACCACCGGAACCAACCACTTCGCCAATGCCGGCCACCCGGCCGACGGAGCGGTCGCGGATGCCTATGCGAGCGCCTGGCCCGAGGGGTTCGCCGATCGGATGCAGGATGCGCTCGCCCGAACCGTGCCGGACGATGCCGATCCCGCCGCGGTCGGGCGCGCGGTCGTGGATCTCGTCGCGGCGCCCCGTGGCAAGCGCCCGCTGCGCGTCCACGTCGATCCCGCGAGCGACGGTGCCGCGGTCACCTTCGCGGTGATGGACCGGGTGCGCGAGCAATATCTGCAGCGGATCGGTTTTTCGGAGCTGCTGCACCCCAGCGCATGAACCGCGCCCTGCAACCACGATCATGTCGACAATGGAGAATGCGCAGTGAAGACCAGCGGTAACACAATCCTGATCACCGGCGGCGGGTCCGGCATCGGCCGGGCTCTCGCCCATCGGTTCCACGATGCGGGCAATACGGTGATCGTCGCCGGGCGCAGGCTCGATCCGCTGGAGGAGACAGTCGCCGGCCGCGCGAACATGCATGCCATCGAACTGGATGTGGAAAGCGCGGCGGGGATCGAAGCCTTTTCGCGCCGCCTGCTGGCCGAACATCCTGCGCTCAACGTGCTCGTCAACAATGCCGGCATCATGCGCACTGAGGTGCTGGACGGCTCCCGCGACCTCGGTGACGCCGAAGCGACAATCACCACCAACCTGCTCGGTCCGATCCGGCTGACGAACGCGCTGATCGACCACCTGAAGCAGCAGCCCGGCGCGGCGATCGTCAACAGCAGTTCCGGGCTGGCCTTTGTCCCGCTGCTCGCGGCGCCGACCTACAACGCCACCAAGGCCGCGATCCACTCCTATACCGTCTCGCTGCGCGAGGTGCTGAAAGGTCGTGTCGAGGTGATCGAGCTGGTGCCGCCCGCGGTGCAGACAGGACTGACGCCGGGCCAGGAAACCCGCGAAGGCTACCTGCCCCTGGACGCCTTCATCGAGGAGGTGATGACGCTCTTCGCGGAGCAGCCGACACCGATCGAGATCCTGGTCGAGCGGGTGGGCTTCCTGCGCCATGCCGAAGCCGAAGGACGCTTCCAGCAGACGCTCAACATCCTCAACGCACCCGCAACCCAGGCCGGGGGCGAGTAGGGTGGGGCACAGCAAGGCACAACGGATGCAGGAACGTGCCTTCGATGCGGACGCACTCGATGAAGCCGAGCGGGCGATCGGCGACGGGCCGGTCGTGATGGTCAACCTTCTCCGGTTTCGCGACACGCCCGACTACCCCGACGATTTCGCCGATGCCAGGCCGGACTCTCCAAGCGGGTATTACGAGGGATATGTCGGCGCCTTCCGGGATGCCAGCGAGCAGCTTGGGATCGTGTCGGAACTGCTCTATGCCGGATCCCGGGTCCACAGCCTCCTTGCCGGCCCGGATGACGGTTGGGACGAAATCGCTGTGGTCCGTTACGGATCCTTTTCCGACCTTCGCAGGATCATCGAGAGCGAGACCTACCAGCAGCGCGCCAAGCCGCATCATCTTGCCGTCGTTGCCCAGTGGCGGTTCTTCGCCACACGCAGCCACTGACCATGAGGATTCCGGCCATGACGAAAATGCCCGCTTGCACGGTCGCGGCGCTGCTAGCGCTCGCGCTGCCCGTCCCGCCTGTCGCTGCGCCGACTTGCCCTGGCAGCGGTGCAGCCAGCCCGGGGGAGCTGCACCAGCAGGTCATGCTGCAGGGTTGGGAGCACAAGCCGGACGACCCGCCCTTCAGCTTCCAGGGCAAGCTCGGCCGGTTCTACGACTGGGATGCCGCCGACGGGGTGTTCTTCGACGATTTCGATCCGGAACGCCGGGCCGTGCGTAGCGTCGCGGCCTATCAGGCCATCTGGGAGCCGATCTTCCGTGGCAATCGCTCGGCCCGCCATGCGATCAGCGATGCGCCGAGCGTGCTGCTCGGTGGCGATCTTGCCGCGTCCTCGCTGGAGTTCACGGCGCGGATCGAAACGCTGGAGGGAACAGTGACCGGCATCCGCACCCGGTCCGACCTGGTCTGGCGCTGCCGCTCCGACGCATGGAAGATCGTCCGGGAGCACAATTCATCGCGGATCGTGCCGGTCGAGGAGGCCGATCAGATCATCGCCGGTCAAGTCAACGCGTCTTGATAGGTGAGTGCAGGATCGTAGAACGCAGGACCGGCGGAGCATACCGCGAGGCGGCATCCTGCCTTTGGCATTACGCAACCGACGGCTAAGCGTCGGTGATATCCTGCGGAGAGAAAGATCCTGTGATGAGAGCTTCTGGGCGCCTGCCTGCGATGGTGCTGGCGCTTGTCGTATTGCCCATGCCAGCCGTCGCGCAGTTGGCCCCCGCGCCGGTCTATATCGAGCCGGCGCCGACCGTGCCGCGCCCTGTGGATCGCACCTTCGACGGCGTGGTCGAGCTGCACGTTGACGCATCCGACATTCAGCGCCGCATCTTCACCGTGCGCCAGCGCATCCCCGCCGCACAAGGCGCGTTGACCCTGCTCTATCCTCGCTGGGAAGCTGCCAGCCACGGGCCGAGCCTTACGGTGACCGATCTTGCCGGGCTGGTGATCACCGTCAGCGGGC
>CAKTFL010000126.1 GCA_934555855.1 uncultured Sphingomonas sp.
GGGCAAGGGCTATGCGCCCGCGGAGGCCGCCGCCGACAAATATCATGGCGTCCAGAAATTCGACGTCATCACCGGCACCCAGGCCAAGGCACCGCCCGGCCCGCCGCAATATCAGAACGTGTTCGGCGAGGCGCTGGCTCGCGAGGCCGACGGCGATCCGCGTATCTGCGCGATCACCGCGGCGATGCCGTCGGGCACGGGGCTGGACAGGTTCGCCAAGGCGCATCCCGATCGCTTCTTCGACGTGGGCATCGCCGAACAGCACGCGGTGACCTTCGCCGCGGGGCTGGCGGCGCAGGGCATGCGGCCGTTCTGCGCGATCTATTCGACCTTCCTTCAGCGCGCGTATGACCAGGTGGTCCACGACGTCGCGATCCAGAACCTGCCGGTCCGTTTCGCGATCGACAGGGCGGGGCTGGTCGGGGCCGATGGCGCGACCCATGCCGGCTCGTTCGACGTGACTTATCTTGCCACTCTGCCGAATTTGGTGGTCATGGCCGCCGCGGACGAGGCGGAGCTGGTCCATATGGTCCACACCTGCGTTCTCCACGACTCGGGACCCATCGCGGTGCGCTACCCGCGCGGCAACGGCGTCGGCGTGGCCCTGCCGGAAACACCCGAGCGGCTGGAGATCGGCAAGGGCCGGCTGGTGCGCGAAGGCAAGACGGTCGCGATCCTGTCGCTTGGCACCCGCCTGGGCGACGCGCTGAAGGCGGCGGACCAGCTGGAGGCGAAGGGTCTGTCGACCAGCGTCGCCGACCTGCGCTTCGCCAAACCGCTGGACGAGGCGTTGATCCGGCGCCTGCTGACCACACACGAGGTTGCGGTCACGGTGGAAGAGAATGCCGTAGGCGGCCTCGGCGCGCATGTCCTGACCATGGCGTCGGACGAAGGGCTGACCGATGCCGGACTGAAGATCCGCACCATGCGCCTGCCGGATCAATTCCAGGATCAGGACAAGCCGGAGGTCCAATATGCCGAAGCCGGTCTGGACGCCGACGCGATCGTCCGGACAGTGCTGACGACCCTTCGCCACAACAGCGCGGGCGTGAACGAAGGCGCGCGGGCCTGATCCGCTCCGCCGCGATGGCCAAGCTTCGCGCAGACCAGATGCTTGTCGACCGTGGGCTGGCGGAAAGCCGGTCGCGCGCGCAGGCGCTGATCATGGCTGGGCTGGTGTTTGCGGGCGATCGCAGGGTCGACAAGCCCGGCCAGGCGCTGGCCCACGATGCCGTGCTCGACGTGCGGGGACGAGATCATCCCTGGGTGTCGCGCGGGGGGATCAAGCTGGCGCACGGGCTCGATCGGTTCGAGTGGGACGTGACCGGGCTGGTCGCGATGGACGTGGGATCCTCCACGGGCGGGTTCACCGACGTGCTGCTGACCCGCGGCGCGGCGCGGGTCTATGCGGTCGACTCGGGGACGAACCAGCTTGCGTGGAAGCTGCGCCAGGACCCGCGCGTCATCGTTCACGAACAGACCAGCGCGCGCATCCTGACGGCGGATCACATCCCCGAACCGATCGACGTCATCGTGTGCGATGCAAGCTTCATCTCCCTTGCCAAGGTGCTGGAAAGACCGCTCGGTTTTGCTGCGCCAGATGCTCGCCTGCTCGCGCTCATCAAGCCGCAGTTTGAAGCGGGACGCGAGGAGGTGGGGAAGGGGGGTGTGGTGCGCGACGCTGCTATCCGCGAGCGGGTCTGTGCGGCGGTGGCGACCTGGGTCGAGGCAAGCGGCTGGCGCGTGCAGGGTTTGACGGAAAGCCCGATCACTGGCCCGGAAGGCAATGTCGAATATCTGATCGGCGCGTCCCGGACCTGAACAGCCGGCCGCATTGCGCGGTGGCGAGCTTTGCGACAGGCCGGCGCGAGAGGGTGAGACGGAGAGGGGGGGGACAAGTGGGCGCGATCGCTTCCAAGGGGCAGCTGAGGATGTCATTGCTGCGTTGGGCCGTAGTGACGGTGCCGGGAGTCCTGCTGCTCGGCTTCGCATCGGCGCGCTCGGTCCCGGCGGGCAACGATAATCCCTGGTATGTTGCGCTGACCAAGCCGGCGCTGACCCCGCCCGGCTGGGTGTTTCCCGTTGCCTGGGGGCTGCTCTATATGATGATGGGGCTGGCACTGGCGATGATCCTTCACGCTCGCGGGGCGCGTGGCCGCGGCGTGGCGGTGGCGTTGTTCGCGGGCCAGCTGGCGCTAAACCTCAGCTGGCAGCCCTTGTTCTTCGGCGCGCACCGGATCGAGGTGGCACTGGCGGTCATCGTGCTGATGCTGGTGGCGGCGATCGCCGCCACTCTCGCCTTTTCCCGCATCCGACGATCCGCGGCATGGCTGATGGTGCCGTATCTCGCCTGGATCAGCTTCGCCGGCGTGCTGACCTGGCGGATCTGGCAGCTCAATCCGGATGCAAACGGGGTTGCGCCTCCGGCCCATACCTCCCAGATGCTGTGAACGACGTCTTTTTTTACTTGCGGGGCTATGGCGATGCAGTCCGACAATCGGGTGTTCGATGATTTCGTGAAGCTGGTGAACGGCGCCGCCGGCACACTGGCAGGCATGACTCGCGAGGCGGAGGCAGGTGCACGAACGCGCGCACGCGAGTGGATCGGCGGGCTCGATTTCGTCAGCCGTGACGAGTTCGATACGGTCAAGGCGATGGCGATCGCCGCCCGCGACGAGGCCGATACCCTCCGGGCGCGGCTGGACGCGCTGGAGGCGCGCAGCGGTCCGGCAGTCGATGTGCCAGTGCCGACGGCCTGATATCCACAGCTTTCTCCACTCTGTCTTCTACATGCCGTGCCGGCCTTTGCGCCGGCGCGGTTATTCGTGCGATAAGCGCCCATGATGCTCGACCAAGCTGACCAGGACACCGACGATTTTGCTCCGCTGGACATGTTGGAGGCGTATTTTGCCGCACATGGCTGGGAGTTCGAACGCTCCGAGGACGAGATTATCGCGACGGTGAAGGGCAGCTGGACCAGCTACGAATTGCGGGCCCTCTGGCGCGAGGAGGACGGCGTTCTCCAATTCCTGTGCCTGCCCGATATCAAGGTGACGGACGACCGGCGCGCCGGCGTGTACGAGGCGATCGGGCTGGTGAACGAGCAGCTCTGGGTCGGGCATTTCGAGCTGTGGTCCTCGTCGGGAACCCTGCTGTTCCGCCACGCCGCCCTGATCGACGGCGACGAGCCGACACTGACGTTGGGCGGTGCCGAGACGCTGGTGGAAAGCGCCATCGACGAGTGCGAGCGCTTTTATCCGGTGTTCCAGTTCGTGCTGTGGGGCGGCAAGAATCCGCGTGACGCGCTCGCCGCCGCGTTGATCGAGACGCAGGGCGAGGCCTGAGGCGCCGACATGAGCGACAGTTTCGCGGGCATCGGCCGGCTGTTGATGATTGGCTGCGGCAATATGGGCGGCGCGATGCTCGGGCGCTGGCTCGAAGCCGGCATGGACCCGGCACAGGTGACCGTGTTCAGCCCCAGCGGCAGGGCGGTTCCGGGCGGGGTGCGGGTAGTCCAGGCGATCCGTCCGGAGGATGGCGATGTCGATACGCTGATGCTGGCGATGAAGCCGCAGCAGCTGGGCATGATTCACGCGAGCCCGTTGGGAGAGATCAGGCCGAGGATGCTCCTGTCCATCCTGGCGGGAGTGGACGGAGCGACTTTGGCGCCGCTCTGGCCGGCCGATGCGGTGCTGCGGGCCATGCCGAACCTGCCGGTCGCGATCGGCAAGGGCGTGGTTGCCCTGCATGGCACTGGCGACGAGAGTTTGCTTGCGGTCGGTGAGGCGTTGATGCGGCCGCTGGGTCTGGTCGAGTGGATCGGCGATGAGGCGCTGTTCGATGTGGTCACCGCGCTGTCCGGAAGCGGTCCCGGCTTTACCTACCGCTTCATCGATGCGCTGGCGACCGCTGGCGCCAGGCTCGGCCTACCCGGTGACCAGGCCGCGCGACTGGCCGTCGCGACGGTCGAAGGGGCAGGGCTGCTCGCCGGGGCATCGCCCGACAGTCCTGCGGTGCTGGCTGACAGGGTCGCGAGCCCGGGCGGTTCGACGCGGGAGGGGTTGAATGTCCTCGACCGTGAGGACGTGCTGGCTGCGCTGCTGACGGCAACACTGGCGGCTGCGACCCGGCGTAACCGCGAAATGGCCGACGCCGCGCGGGATCAGTCGCGCGGCTTGTCCAGCTGAGGCATGTTGTTCTCGGGGATCAGCCCCTCGAGTACCGCCCAGAAGCCCGATACCGCGTTCTGGCCCGCCCGGGCATAGGCCTGGCTCATCCGCTTGCGGCCCGCCTCGAACAACTCGGTTTCCATCGCGGTCCCGGCCTCCGTCAGGAACAGTAGTCGCTGCCGCCGGTCCCGTTCGCCGGGGCGGGTTTCCACCAATTCACGCTCGGTCAGATCGTTGAGGACGCGGCCGAGCGATTGTTTGGTGATGGCCAGGATCGCCAGCAATTCGCTGACCGTCAGTCCGGGCCGGCGCGCGATGAAATACACCGCGCGGTGATGCGCCCGGCCCAGTCCGTACCTGGCCAGGTCATCATCTATGGACCGTGTGTAGCGGCTATAACCGAAATACAGCAGCTCGATCCCTTTTCGAACCTCGGGTTCACGCAGGAAGAGGGGTGAGGCAGGCGAGGCTAGGGCAGGCATGTTGACCAGTTTAGCCATCGGTCCTACGCGTCGGCAAGTCGCTTCCAACGGGAAAGAGCATGTTGACCACGCCTGCCGCCGAGTTCCGGTTCGAGCGCTCCGCCAACCCGGTCGCCACGACCGAGCGGGCCGAGCGGTTGATCGATCCCCAGTTCGGACGGGTATTCACCGATCACATGGCGGTGATCCACTGGTCGGATGCCAAGGGCTGGCACGACGCCGCGATCACGGCGCGCAAGCCGATGACCATGGATCCATCATCGGCGGTGCTGCACTACGCGCAGGAGATATTTGAGGGGCTGAAGGCGTATCGGCTTGAGAATGGCCGCTTGGCGCTGTTCCGGGCTGACGCCAATGCCCGCCGCTTCCGTCAGTCGGCGCAGCGGCTCGCCATGCCCGAATTGCCGGAAGAACTGTTCGTCGAATCGTGTCGGGAACTGGTCAAGGTTGACCGCGAGTGGATGCCGGACATCGAGGGCGGGTCGCTTTACCTGCGCCCCTTCATGATCGCGAGCGAGGTGTTCCTGGGCGTGAAGCCCTCAGCCGAGTACCTGTACATGGTGATCGCCTCGTCTGTGGGCGCCTATTGGAAGGGGCCGGCACGGGCGGTTTCGATCTGGGTCTCGCGCGATTATACGCGCGCGGCGCCGGGGGGCACGGGCGCCGCGAAGTGTGGCGGCAATTACGCCACCAGCCTGGTCGCGCAGGCGGAAGCCATCCGCCAGGGTTGCGACCAGGTCGTCTTTCTCGATGCGGCCGAGCGCCGCTGGATCGAGGAACTGGGCGGCATGAACATCTTCTTCGTGTTCGACGACGGCTCGATCCAGACGCCGCCGCTGACGGGCACGATCCTGCCGGGCATCACGCGCGATTCGATCCTGACGCTGGCGCGCGGCATGGGCATGACCGTCCGGGAGGAACCCTATGCCATGGACCAGTGGCGCGCCGATGCGGCCACCGGCCGGCTGGTCGAGACCTTCGCCTGCGGCACCGCGGCGGTGGTAACCCCGATCGGCACGGTGGTGGAGCATGACGGCCGCTTCACGATCGGCGATGGTGGCCCGGGCCCGGTGACCACGCACCTCCGCGAGACGCTGGTCGCGATCCAGCGCGGGCGCGCGCCGGCCCCGGACGGCTGGGTTCAGCCGATCGACTGAAAAGGACTTCCGTCGCGGGCCCGCCTGACCTAAAGGCGCGGTCCGCGCATTGGGGCGTCGCCAAGCGGTAAGGCAACGGTTTTTGGTACCGTCATACGGAGGTTCGAATCCTCCCGCCCCAGCCAACACTTAGCGGGTTATCCACAGCCCGTTCCGCACTCCATTCCGCACTTCCAAAGCTGTCGAATCGTCACCTTCCCGCCTGGCTCGCGGAGGCGGCGCATGGCTGAGGGGCGCATCCGCTATGCCGATGGACAAATGGACGATGTGGCGCATGTGCTCTGCGCGACGCATCCGCATGCCGCTCAGTATCTGGAGCAAGCGCCAATCCTGGCGCTCGCCGCTTGCCGGAAGTACGGCTCCCACGTCTCATTCGGCGAGCGCGACCTGTTCGCTGGCCAGGTCGCCGGGACGCCGAAGCTGCGTGACCTGCTGGCGAGCTATGCGCTGCCGCTCTGTGCCCGGAAGATCGGGACGGGGGCGGTGCGGCCAGCCTACCAAGCGACGGTAGTCGCGCTGAGCTTCCTCGATGCCTCGACGCTGTCGCAGTGCATCCCGTCCGATAGCCAAGGCGTGTGGCTCAATGGTGTGCGAGGGTGGCTGGCCCGAGCACCGAAGCCGCTGCGCGCGCCGGGCGGTGTCGCCTGGATCGCTCGCCGCCTCGCGGAAGACCTCAGTCGGTTCGAGCAGGTCGACCCGCTGCTCGACTACCTCGATCGCGGAAAGGGCGAGCTGAACGAGCGCTGGTCATGGACTCGCGCGCTGGAGGAGGTGGAGGTGGTGGCCGTGCATGGCTTCCCGCTCGACTGGAACCTGTGGCCGATCCACGCCTGGCCCGACAAGATCGCGGAGATCGAGGCGGTCGTGCCGGACAAGGAGATCTGGGCCACG
>CAKTFL010000127.1 GCA_934555855.1 uncultured Sphingomonas sp.
ACACCAGCCAGAACCTGATCGGCCTGCTCGAGCAGCGCCTGGACATGATCGTCTATCGCGCCAAGTTCGCTCCGACGATCTGGGCCGCACGCCAGCTGGTCAGCCACGGCCATGTTCGCGTCAACGGCGTGAAGTGCAACATTGCCTCGCGCCGCTGCTTCGTCGGCGAAGAGATCACGCTGGGCACCAAGGCGCAGGAAATGGCGCTGGTGCTCGAGGCGCAGGGCCTGGCCGAGCGCGAGATCCCCGATTACGTGTCGCCGGACGGCACCGCCAAGGTGACCTTTGTTCGCGTGCCGACGCTGGACGAGGTTCCTTACCCGGTGAAGATGGAGCCGAACCTGGTCGTCGAGTTCTACTCGCGCTAAGTCAGGCATAACAGGTCCGGCCGGCAAGGCCGTTAGAAGGGCGGTCCGTTCGGGCCGCCCTTTCTCGTTTGGCGCCCGCGCCTTGGGGCTCGCCGATACTTGCACCGCATCCGGTCGGCTGGCACATCGGGCAGCGATCCTTCCCGTTCACCCGGAGCCGACATGCGCCGTTCCCTGCTTTCCTTGCTGCTGCTCACCGCCGCCGCGCCGCTTTCCGCGCAGCAGATCCCCGTCGAAACGCTGAAGTCGGTTACGCAGGAGCTGTCTTCCGACACCTATGAAGGGCGAGCCCCGACCACGCCGGGAGAGGAAAAGACGGTCGACTATATCGTCAAGCGCTTCCAGGCCGCCGGGCTGAAGCCGGGCAATGCCGGCCGCTGGACGCAGGACGTGCCGATGGTGGAGATCACCGCCAACGACGTGCAGCCGCTCACCTTCACCGGCGGCAAGGCGCCGGTTACCATGGCATTCCGCAGCGACATGGTCGCCGCGACCTATCGCGTCGCGGCGAGCGTGTCGGTGAAGAACAGCGACGTCGTCTTCGTCGGCTACGGCATCACTGCGCCTGAAAAGAGCTGGGACGATTATGCCGGCATCGACGTGCGCGGCAAGACGGTGGTGATCCTGATCAACGATCCCGACTGGCAGACCATGTCGCGCGAGGGACCGTTCGAGGGCCGCGCCATGACCTGGTACGGCCGCTGGCCCTACAAGTTCGAGAATGCGGCGAAGCACGGCGCCGCCGCCGCGATCATCGTCCACGACACGGAGCCGGCCGCCTATCCCTGGGCGGTGGTCCAGTCCTCCTGGACCGGCCCGCAATATGAGCTGGACGAGGCGGGCAACCATCTGGACCAGAGCCAGGTGATCGGCTGGATGCAGCTGCCCAAGGCGAAGGAGCTGTTCGCCAGCGCCGGCAGGAACTTCGACCAGCTCGCGGCGGCGGCCAAGGCGAAGGGGTTCAAGGCCGTGCCGCTTGGGCTGAAGCTATCGGCCGGCTTCTCCAACACAATCAAGAAGAGCGCGTCGAAGAACGTGGTCGGCGTGCTGCCGGGTACGTCCAACCCGAACGATGTGGTGCTGTATTCGGCGCATTGGGACCATCTGGGCCGCTGCGACGCGGTGAACGGCGATGATATCTGCAACGGCGCTCTCGACAATGCGTCAGGCATCGGCGGGCTGGTCGCGCTGGCGGAGGCTCAGGCCAAGGCCGGGCCGGCGAAGCGGTCGATCGCGTTCCTGGCGGTGACCGCCGAGGAGTCGGGGTTGCTGGGGTCGAAATATTACGCGGAGCACCCGGTCTTCCCGCTCGCGCGCACGGTCGGCGGGGTCAACATGGACGTGCTCAACGTCAACGGCGCCACTCGCGACTTCGTGCTGACCGGGGCGGGCAAGTCCGAAATCGAGGATCTCGCGAAGCGGCTCGTCACCGCGCAAGGGCGGACGATCAGCCCGGAGCCGAACCCAGAGCGCGGCGGCTATTATCGGTCCGACCATTTCTCCTTCGCGAAGCTCGGCGTGCCGATGCTCGACGGCAGTTCCGGCGAGAATCTGGTCAAGGGCGGCAGCGCTGCGGGCCACGCCGCGACCGAGGATTATGTCGCCCACCGCTATCACAAGCCGCAGGACGAATATGACGCTAACTGGGACTGGTCGGGCGCCGTTCAGGACCTGAACGTCTATTATGGGCTGGGCCGGCAGCTCGCCGACAACCCCGGCCTCTGGCCCAATTGGTATGCCAGCAGCGAGTTTCGCGTCATTCGCGACCAGTCGCGCAAGAACGCGCAATGACGATGCCGCCGCCAGCCGAATGGGCGCCGCACCACGCGGTGTGGATCGGCTTTCCGAGCCATCCGGAACTATGGCAGGAGGATCTGGACCCCGCACGCGAGGAGGTGGCCGCCTTTGCCCGCGCGGTTCATGCCGATGGACGGGGCGAGCGGGTGCTGCTGGTCTGCGCCGATGACGAGGCGGCCGACGCCGCGCGCGCGCTGGCACCCTTCGCCGGCATCGTGGTGGAGGCGTTCGGCGATATCTGGCTGCGCGACACGGGACCGATCCTGACTGGCGACGGTACGGCACGGCTGTTCGGGTTCAACGGCTGGGGAGGCAAATACGACCTGCCCGGCGACGACACGGTCGGCGAGCGGCTGGCGGAAGATCGGGGCATCGACACCATCCGCTGCCGCTGGGTGCTGGAGGGCGGTGCCATCGATGGCGACGGCACAGGCCTGGCAGTGACCACCGAACAGTGCCTGCTCAACCCCAACCGCAACGCCACCCTGACGCGCGAGCAGGTCGAGAAGCGGCTTGCGAGCGACCTGGGCCTCGATCGCGTCGTCTGGCTGGGCGACGGCCTGCTCAACGACCATACCGACGGCCATGTCGACAACCTGGCCCGCTTCGTCGCGCCCGGCCGCGTCGCCTTGCCGGAGGGCGCGGAAAACGATCCCAACTGGCGCATCTACCAGGATGCCGGCAACCGCCTGCGCGGGGCCGGGGTGGAGGTGGTCACGGTGCCCTCGCCCGGCCGCGTGCTGCGCGACGGCGAGATCATCCCCGCCAGCTACATGAACTTCTACCTTGGCAATGCGGCCGTTGTGGTGCCGGTTTATGGCGCCCCGAACGATGCGGCTGCGGTGGCGGCGATCGGGGCGATCTTTCCCGACCGGGAGGTGGTGGGACTGCGCGCCGACCACATCCTGACCGGCGGCGGCAGCTTTCACTGCATCAGCCAGCAGATCCCGGCCCGGCCCTGAAGGACGCCCGCATGAGCATCCCACCCCCCAACGATCCTCCCCTGCGCGTGTCGATCATCCCGGTCACCCCGATCCAGCAGAACTGCACGCTGGTCTGGTGCACCGCGACGATGAAGGCGGCGGTGGTCGATCCGGGCGGCGACCTGCCGCGGATCCATGCCGCCATCGCACAGGCCGGGGTGACGGTGGAAAAGATCCTGCTCACCCACGGCCATATCGACCATGCCGGCGCCGCCAAGCCGCTCGCCCAGGCGCTGGGCGTGCCGATCGAGGGGCCGGCGGAGGCCGACCGCTTCTGGCTAGCCCGGCTGGACGATGACGGCCGGCAATGGGGGATCGAGGGCACGCCGTTCGAGCCCGACCGCTGGCTGGTCGAGCGCGATCAGGTAACCGTCGGCGAGCTGGTCCTCGATGTCTACGAAACGCCGGGCCATACCGAGGGCCATGTCATCTTCCATCACCCCCCATCGAAGTTCGCGCTGGTCGGCGACGTGCTGTTCCAGGGATCAGTCGGGCGCAGCGACCTGCCGGGCGGCAATCACAAGGTGCTGATCGAATCGATTGTCACCAAGCTGTGGCCGCTGGGGTCGGAAACGGCGTTCGTTCCCGGTCATGGCCAGCCCAGCACCTTCGCCCATGAGCGCGCCAATAACATGTTCGTCAGCGATCGCGCGCTCGCGGCCTGACGGCCGGCACCCCGGGAGCCGCTAAGCGCGATGATTGCCATCGGCTGCCTGTTGCTGATCGTCCTGCCGCTTGTCGGCCTGGCGGTCGGCGGCCTGGTCGCCGGACCGGAAGGTGCGCTCTGGGCCGCGTTTGCCGGATTCGGCATCGCCCTGATCCTGGCGGGAACGGCGGCTTTCGCGCTGTTCAAGGCGGGCAGGCGCTCGTGAAGCTTTGACCTTGTGTTCGTCGCAGCCACCGGCCGGCGGGGAACAACCCCCAGCCCCGTCCGCTTTGTTCCCTGTAATCGGAGATGAAGCATGGATGACGACCGGCTGTGGGGCTTCGAACAGAGCCTGTGGATCGAAGGACCGGACAATTATCGCGAAAAGGTCGACGACGACGTGGTGATGGTGCTGCCGCGCCCGCCCTTCGTCTTTGCCGGCGAGCAGGCGATCGAGGCGGTGGCGGAGACTCCGGTTTGGGATCGTGCCGAGCTGACCGACCGACAGGTGTCGCGACCCCAAGAGGGGTTGATCGTCATCGCCTACCATGTCCGCGCCGAACGCGAAGGCCATGCCGGCTATGAGGCGCATTGCACCTCGGTCATCCGGCGCCTGGAGCATGAGGTCTGGCGCGTGGTGCAGCATCAGCAGACGCCGGTGCTGGTCACCTCCGCCACGGAGTGAACGGGAGTGGGCGGTGCCGGTTGGGTCCCGCCCTTCCTGCCTTCCCTTGCCCGCCTTCCTCTTGCAACGCGAGCGAATATCGCTATAGCGCCACGCTTCGCGATGCGTCCGGCCGCCATGTGCCAGCGCGGCCGACTGGTCGGTCTCGCCGGGATTGTCCGGGTTCGTCCATCCTGTTCATATTGCAAGGCTAAGGTGCCGAAATGGCCGTCCCCAAGAGAAAAACTTCGCCCTCCAAGCGCGGGATGCGCCGTGGACATGATTCGCTGACCGTGGCGAGCTTTCAGGAATGCCCGAACTGCGGCGAGCTGAAGCGCCCGCACAATCTGTGCACCGCCTGCGGCCACTACAACGGCCGCGAGATCGTGTCGGCCGAGGGCTGACCCGCCTTCCCAACAGGACTCTGACCGGATCAAAGCCCAGCCATGACTGACAGTTCCTGGATCGCCGTCGATGCGATGGGCGGTGACAAGGGGCTGACGGTCATGCTTGCCGGCGTGGCGCAGGCGCGCCGCCGGTTTCAGGGCACCAATTTCCTGCTGGTCGGGGATGAGGTGGCGATCCGGGAAGGGCTGAAGGCCCATCCCGGCCTGTCGGCGCATTCGGAGATCGTCCATGCCCCCGACCTGGTCGGGGCCGAGGAAAAGCCGAGCCAGGCGATACGCCGGGCGCGCACGACCTCCATGGGCGTCGCCATCAACCTGGTGAAGCAGGGACGCGCCGCTGCGGCGGTTTCATCCGGCAATACCGGCGCGCTGATGGCCATGGCCAAGGTCGCCTTGCGTACCCTGCCGGGCATCGATCGTCCGGCTCTGGCCGCCCCGCTGCCGACGCTTGGCGACAATGACGTGGTCATGCTGGACCTGGGCGCCAACACTGAGGTGGACGCCCGCAACCTGGTCCAGTTCGCAGTGATGGGCGCCGTCTATGCACGCGCGACCATGGATCTGGCGGAACCGCGCGTCGCCCTGCTCAACATCGGGTCCGAGGATCAGAAGGGCACGGACGAGATCCGCGACGCAGCCGCCATCCTGCGCGATGCCAGCGGCCTACCGATGTGCTTCACCGGCTTTGTCGAGGGCGACCGGCTGTCCCGCGGCGACGTGGATGTGATCGTGTGCGACGGCTTCACCGGCAACATCGCGCTCAAAACCGCGGAGGGCACCGCCCGGTTCGTCGCCGACCTGCTGAAGCGCGCGTTTGCTAGCTCCGTCCGGTCGAAGATCGGGTTCCTGATCTCGCGCCCGGCCACCGACCTGCTGCGCCACCATCTGGACCCCAATGTCCATAACGGCGCCGTGTTTCTGGGGTTGAACGGCATTGTCGTGAAATCGCACGGTGGCGCCACCGAGCTGGGCGTTGCCACGGCGATCGGCAACGCCGCCAAGATGGTGCGCGCCGACCTGACCCGCCGAATCGCGCAGGACCTGGCGGCGGTCGGCAACGGCGCCACGGCGCATGGCGGACCCGACGAACAGCGAGGCGCCGCATGATGCGCTCCGTGGTGATCGGCACCGGCTCGGCCCTGCCTGCGCGCAGGGTATCGAATGCCGAGCTGGCGACCCGCGTCGACACGTCCGACGAATGGATTGTCGAGCGCACCGGCATCCGCTTCCGCCACATCGCCGGCGAGGGCGAAACGACCGCGACCCTCGCCACGGACGCCTCGCGTGCGGCGCTGGCGGCCGCCGGGCTGCAGGCGACCTCGATCGACCTGATCGTGCTGGCGACGGCAACCCCAGACCAGACATTTCCCGCCACCGCGACCACTGTTCAGGCCATGCTGGGCGTCGTGGATTGCGTGGCGTTCGACGTGGCGGCGGTATGTACCGGCTTCCTCTACGCGGTGCAGGTCGCCGACTCGATGCTGCGGTCGGGCGTCCATCGCCGGGCGCTGGTCATTGGTGCCGAGACGTTCAGCCGCATCCTCGACTGGGAGGATCGCACCACCTGCGTCCTGTTCGGTGACGGCGCGGGCGCGATCGTGCTGGAGGCGCAGGAGAGCGTGGACGGGGACGACCGCGGCATTCTCGCGACCCGGCTGCACTCCGACGGGCGCTACAACGACCTGCTGTACGTCGATGGCGGCCCGTCCACGACGGGAACCGTGGGCAAGCTGCGGATGAAGGGACGCGAGGTGTTCCGCCACGCGGTGACGAACCTGGCCGCCGTGATGGACGAATCGCTCGGAATCGCTG
>CAKTFL010000128.1 GCA_934555855.1 uncultured Sphingomonas sp.
GAGCTGGAGCGTGACCCCGATCGCCTCGGCACCGCTGCGGGCGGCCAGCGCCGCCACGACGGAGCTGTCGACGCCGCCCGACATGGCGACGACGATCCGCCGTCCCGCCAGATCGGGTCCGAGGTCCCAGTCAGCCTGCTGTTCCATGGCCGGCATCTAGGCGCGGGTGCCGCATTAGGGAAGGTTCACGCTTCCTTACACGCTGTTTTACCTGCCCTTCACGCACCCGGCCTAGAGCGAGCGTCTACGATAATCGTACGCAAGAGTTTTCCGCTTGGACCTGAGCTTCGCCCGTTTCGACCGCACGCAGGAATTGCAGCCGTTATCGGGTGACCTGGCCGTGCTGCTCGTCGGCGTGGCCGCGCGGCAGGCGGCAAGCCCGACCGCGGCGGTTCAGGCGGCGGCCGAGCAGGCACCCGACATCGTGGACGATGCCGAACGGCGGCTCTTCGCCCCCGACGACGGTGCCTTCAACGGTGACATGGCGGCCGCCATCAACCGCTGGAGCGAGCCGTGAACGTGGCGTTTACCCAGCCGCTTCAGGCGATTTTCAAAGGGCACGGTTACCGTCGTGCCGCAGTGTTTGAAGGGGCCGCGGCCCCAACGAGGTCTTAAGCCATGATCGAGAACCAGAAGATCCGTCCAGCCAAGGTCATCGGGCCACTGGGCGAGCAGCTGACGATCGATAGCCTGCCGCCACCCAGCACCACCCGCTGGGTGGTGCGTCGCAAGGCTGAAGTGGTGGCTGCTGTCAACGGCGGGCTGCTGTCGGTGGACGAGGTGTGCGCGCGTTACGGCCTGACGGTGGAGGAATTTGCCGGCTGGCAGCGCGCCATCGATCGATCGGGGATGCCCGGCCTGCGGGTGACCCGTATCCAGCATTATCGCTCCCTGTACGAACGCCAGCAGAAATATTGATCGACGTTATCGATACAGCCCCGGAACAAGACCGGCGTATCGATGTTTCTCCCCCACGGCCCGCAAGGGCGGCAACGGAGGGACGGAATAATGGGCATCATCCTTTGGCTGGTCGTCGGCGGCGTTATTGGCTGGCTGGCAAGCATCATCATGCGCACCGACGCGCAGCAGGGCATCTTCCTGAACATCATCGTCGGGATCGTGGGCGCCTTTCTCGGCGGCCTGATCGTCAATGGTGGTTCGATCAACAATTCGGGTCTGACGGTGACGTCGTTCCTGGTGTCGCTGCTGGGTGCAATCATCCTGCTGGCGATCGTGAACCTCGTCCGCCGCGGCAGCGTCCGCTAAGCGCGGCCAGGGCAGCGCGCCAAGCGCGCGCCTTGGAACAGATCAGGGCCTCCCGGCTATCCGGGAGGCCCTTGTTATGTCTGCTCAGCGCAGCGTCACGACTGCTCAGCGCAGCAGGAAACGTACCGATAGTGTAACGCTGACCCGCTTCTCACCTGGCGCGATCTCCGTCGGGGCGGGCGCTGCCGCCGCCATCCTGAGGGAGGTAACGATGATTGGCGGGTGTTCGGGCCCGCCCGCATCCTGTCCGGCCTCGGCGATGGAAACGATCCGCGACACGGACAGCCCTGCCGCGCGCGCATACAGTTCCGCCCGCGTACGGGCCCGCTTGACCGCATCGACCCGCGCCTCGTCCAGCGCGGCGTCGGCGTCGTCGACCGACAGGTTCGGCCCGTCGATCTGGTTGGCGCCCTCCGCGACCAGTGCGTCCAGGATCGCGCCCGAGCGCGCGATGTCGCGGAAGCGGACCGAGACATTGTTCGATGCCTGATAGCCCGTGACGACCGGCGGCTTGTTGTCGGCATAGCGATATTGCGGCGACAGGCTGACGCTGGCCGTGGCGAGATCGCGCGGCGCGACACCCGCGCGGCGGAGCGCTGCCAGCACCCGGTTCATGCGTGTGGCATTGTCGGCGAGCGCCGCCGCGGCGGTGGCCGCCTGGGTCACCACGCCCGCGCGGATGGTGGCAAGGTCGGGAACGCGCGTGGTGCGCCCTTCCGCCGTGACGTCCAGCACCGTGCCGGCGGCCGGTATCATGGGCTCGACCGAAGGAACCGATTGGGCGAGCGCACCCGTGGTGCAGCCCAGCGTCGCCACCGCGATCATCGTCGTTGCCCGCATTACCGCTCCAAGCATCATTCATCCCTTTTCCGCGACCGATCACGTCGATCTTCGCCTGCTTGACGAGCCCTCGCACAACCTCGGCTGAACGGCTATGTCCGGCTCCGCCCGGGTTCCCACGTCAAGATCGGGTCGGAACGAGCGGCGTTGGCTCGGGGTACTTGAGCCTGGTGCCTTATTTCTCTAATACAGCGCGGCAATGCGCGGCACATGGACGAGGCTGCGCGGGGACGGATGGGACGCATGAACTACGATCCGGGACAGGTGACGGGCGAGGAGCGGCTGGCGCTGCCGGATTACGGCGCGGACGATGGTCACGCTCGCCGGCGTCGCCGTCGGCGCGTGGTGATCGGTGCGATCGTGGCGGTTCTGGCGGTGATCGCCGCGTGGTATGCCTTTGGCGCAAAGAAGCAGCCAGCGGTTCCCGCGGGTGCCGCGGCGGAACAGGTTCCCAACGTCACGGTCGCCGCGCCCGGCCGGGTGCCGGTGGAGCGCGTTATTTCCGCCAATGGGTCGCTTGCAGCCAAGCGCGAGATGCCGGTGGGTGTCGCTGGCGAGGGCGGGCTGGTGCGCCGGGTGCTGGTCGAGCCCGGGCAGTGGGTCCGTGCGGGCCAGGTGCTCGCGCTGGTGGACCGCTCGGTGCAGACCCAGACGGCGGCCAGCCTCAACGCGCAGGTCAATGTCGCGCGGGCCGATTACGACATCGCCCAGTCGGAGCTGGAGCGGGCGCAGCAGCTGGTGGATCGCGGCTTCATCTCGAAGGCGGACCTGCAGCGCAAGGCGGCAACCCGCGACGCTGCGGGCGCGCGCGTCAAGGTCGCGCAGGCCGCGCTGGCCGAGACGCGAGCGCGCAACGGCCGGCTCGATATTCGCGCGCCGGCGGCCGGGCTGGTGCTGACCCGGCAGGTGGAACCCGGTCAGATCGTCAGCTCCGGCTCGGGCGTGCTGTTCCGGATGGCGATGGACGGCGAACTGGAAATGCGCGCGCAGCTGGCCGAATCGGACCTGGCCGGCCTGCGCGTCGGTTCCTCGGCGCAGGTGACGCCGGTGGGAAGCACCCAGGGCTTCCCCGGACGGGTCTGGCAGGTGTCGCCGATCATCGATCCGCAGAGCCGCCAGGGCATCGCGCGCATCCAGCTGCACTACAACGCGGCGCTGCGTCCGGGCGGCTTCGCCACGGCGACGATCATGGGCGGTTCTCGCCCCCTGCCGCTGCTGCCCGAATCGGCGGTGCAGAGCGATCGGCGCGGCAATTTCGTCTATGTCATCGACGCCGACAATCGCGCCCGGCGGCGCGACGTTGAGACGGGTCAGGTGACCGATCAGGGCGTGTCCATCCTGTCGGGTCTGTCGGGCGACGAGCGCGTGGTGCTGGCCGCCGGTGCCTTCCTCAATCCCGGTCAGGCGGTGAAGCCCATTCTCCAGGCCCGGCCGGTTCGGGACCGCTGAGCGATGAGCTTTCGCAACATCTCCGCCTGGGCGATCCGCAACCCGGTTCCGCCGATCGTGCTGTTCCTGGCGCTGACGCTGGCGGGGATCGTCAGCTTCATGCGGATGGACGTGAACCAGCAGCCGGACATCGACTTTCCGATCGCCTTCATCTCCATCGGCCAGCCGGGCGCGGCACCCAGCGAGCTGGAAACACAGGTGACCAAGCGGGTCGAGGCGGCGGCGCGCGCCCTGAACGGCATCGACGAGATCCGCTCCACGGTGAAGGAGGGCAATTCGCAAACGGTGGTGCAGCTCCAGATCGGGGCGAACATCGACCGGGCGGTGAACGACCTGCGCGATGCGATCACCCAGATCCGCGGCAACCTGCCCGAAGGCATTCTGGAACCGCAGATCGGCCGCGTCGACACGACCGACAACGACATCGCGAACTTCTCCGCAGTGACCAGCGACATGACGGTGGAGCAGCTCAGCTGGTATATCGACGACACCGTCACGCGCGAGCTGCTGACGGTGCCGGGCCTTGGCGGGGTCAGCCGCAATGGCGGGGTCAGCCGAGAGATCAGCGTCACCCTCGATCCGGTCAAGCTCCAGGCGCTCGGCATAACCGCGCCCTCCGTCAACCAGCAGCTGCGCGCGGTGAACCTGAACGCGACGGGCGGGAAGGCGCGGATCGCCGGGTCGGAACAGGCGGTGCGCGTGCTCGGCAACGCCGCCGATGCTTTCCAGCTCGGCCAGACGCTGATCAGCATCGGCAACGGCCGCACTGTTCGGCTGAGCGATATCGCCGATGTTCGGGACGCGTTTGCCGAACAGACCAGCCATGCCGCGGTGAACGGGCATCAGGTCATCAGCTTCGACTTCAAGCGGTCCAAGGGCGCGTCCGATGTTACCGTGTTCCGCGAGGCCGAAAAGAAGCTGAAGGCGCTGGAGGAGCGCAATCCCAAGGTCCGCTTCAACCTCCTGTCCACCAGCGTGACCGACACGGAGGAGGAGTATCACGGCGCGATCCATGCGATGATCGAGGGCGCGGTGCTCGCGGTCGTCGTAGTGTTCCTGTTCCTGCGCGACTGGCGGGCGACGGCGATATCGGCGCTGGCCATCCCCTTGTCGGCAATTCCCAGCTTTTGGTTCATGGAGCTGATGGGGTTCAGCCTGAACGGCATGACCCTGCTGGCGTTGAGCCTGGTCGCGGGCGTGCTGGTCGACGACGCGATCGTCGAGATCGAGAACATCGTTCGCCACATGCGCATGGGCAAGTCGGCGTACCAGGCATCGATCGACGCCGCCGACGAGATCGGCGTTGCCGTGCTGGCCACCACCATGTCGATCGTCGCGGTGTTCCTGCCGGTGTCGGTGATGCCGGGCATCTCCGGACAATTCTTCAAGAATTTCGGCCTGACCGTGGTTGCCGCGGTGCTGATGAGCCTGGCGGTCGCGCGGCTGATCACGCCGATGATCGCGGCCTATTTCCTGAAGGATACGGGACATCAGCATACGCCTGACGGGTGGGTCATGCGTCAATATATGAAGGCGCTGCACTGGACGGTGGACCTGTCCCGGATGCGCGCCGCCAAGGCGCGGGGCGGAGCGGGCCGGTTCTATGCGCGCCTGCTGGACCATCGCGTGTGGGTGATGGGCATCGCCTTCCTGGCGCTCGCCCTGACGGTGTTGATCTTCTCGACCCTGCCGCAACAGTTCCAGCCCGAGAATGACAGCGATCGGTCGTCGGTGTCGATCGACATGCCGCCGGGATCAACGCTGGAGCAGACCGAGACGGTGGTGAAGCATGTCGCGGCCGTCCTGTCGGCGCAGAAAGGCATGGTGACGCGGGTCTACCAGCGCGCCTTCATCGGCAACGGGCGGGTCACGGCGACGCTGGCCGAAGATCGCAAGATGACCAGTAAGGAGTTCGAGCGGTCGCTGACGCCGCAACTGGCCGCCATTCCCGACGCGCGCGTCGCGTTCCAGAACTTCAGCGGCTGGGGTGGGCCGACCCGCGGTCTGACCCTGACGCTGGGCGGTGACGATCCGCTGGCCTTGCAGCGGGCGGCCGACGCAATCGTCGAGCAGATGTCGGGGATCAAGGCGCTCCAGGCACCGCGAACGGAAGGTGGCCTGCAACGGCCAGAGGTCGTCATCCGGCCGCGGCTCGACCTCGCCGCGGATTTGGGCGTCACCACCTCTTCGCTGTCGAACGCGATCCGCGTGGCGACGATCGGCGATATCGACCAGAACTCGGCCCGCTTCTCGCTGTCGGACCGGCAGATTCCGATCCGCGTTTCCTTTGCCCAGAATGCGCGGGAGCGGCTGGCCAATATCGAAAACCTCGCCGTGCCCACCCAGAATGGCGGCTCCGTGCCGTTGAAGGTGGTGGCGGATATCGGCTTCGGCGCCGGCCCGACGGCGATCGAGCGGATCAGCCAGCAGCGCCAACTGACGATCGGCGCCGACCTTGCGCCCGGTGTCTTGCGCGGCGACGCCATGAAGCGGGTCGACCAGCTGCCGGCGGTGAAGAACCTGCCGGTCGGCGTGTCGCGCCTGTCGGTCGGCGAATCGAAGCAGCAGGCGGAGCTGATCACCAACATCGTCATCGCGGTGGCGGCGGGATTCTTCCTGCTGTTCGCGGTGCTGGTGCTGCTCTACCGGCGCTTCCTGCCGCCGTTCGTCAATCTGGGGTCGCTGTTCCTGGCGCCGCTTGGCGCGTGCATTGCGCTCAAAATCGCCGGGATGCCGGTATCGCTGCCGGTCTATATCGGCCTGCTGATGCTGCTCGGCATCGTCGCCAAGAACTCGATCCTGCTGGTCGATTTCGCCCTGGAGGAGATGAGCAAGGGCGTGCGGCGGATGGATGCGATCGTGGATGCCGGGCACAAGCGCGCGCAGCCGATCGTGATGACCACGGTGGCGATGGTCGCGGGCATGATCCCGACCGCGCTGGCGCTGACCGGCGACGCCTCGTTCCGTGCGCCCATGAGCGTTACCGTGATCGGCGGGCTGATCCTGTCGACCATGCTGACGCTGCTGATCGTGCCGGCGCTGTTCAGCCTGGCCCTGGGGCTGGAGCAGACGATCGGGCGCAAGCTCGGTCATCGCCTGCTCACCTACCGAC
>CAKTFL010000129.1 GCA_934555855.1 uncultured Sphingomonas sp.
CCTGGGCGATGATCCAGCTGTCCGACCCGGACCTGTCGCGTCGCCTGACCTACGGCGACCTCGCCGGCTATTCGGGGCAGGGTGACGCCGCGCTGAAGCAGCGTTTGTTCTTTGCCGGGCTGGCCGGGCTGGGCCGCCTTGCGCCCGGCGATATCGAGCGGGCGGCGGAGACGCTGGGCGTGCCGATCGGCGTCGAGAACGGCTGGACGCGGGCACTGGACCGTGCCGCGCTGGCGGACCAGCCGGGGACGGTGGTGCTGCTCGCGGCGCTGGGGATGCAAGCGGGCTCCTGGCGGGGAGTGCCGCCAGCGATGCTGTATCGCATTGTCGGTGCGCTGAGGGCGGTCGGTCTGGGCGGCGAGGCCAGGATGATTGCCGCCGAGGCTATGGCACGGGCGTGAGCGGGACAGGGGCGTGAGCGGGACACGGGCGTGAGCGGGGCGGGGGCATGAGCGGAGCGGGGGCCTTTCCGGCCCTTGCGGACTGCGCGCTGGTCGATCGCTTTCTGGAAATGATGGCCGCGGAGGCGGGCGCGGCCGCCAACACGCTGTCCGCCTATCGCAGCGACCTGATGCTGGCATCGGGGTTCCTGGAGGGCGGGCTGGTTGTCGCCGATGCCGAGGCGCTCGGCCGGCTGGCGCACGACTGGCGCGACCTGTCGCGGGCGACCGTCGCGCGAAAGGCGGCGGCGCTTCGGCGCTTCTACGGCTTTCTTCTCGACGAAGGGCACCGGCACGACGATCCGGGCGACACGCTGCCACGGCCCGGCATCGCCCGCCCCTTGCCCAAGGTGCTGAGCCATGCCGATGTGGATCGGCTGTTCGCCGCGATTGCCGAGCGGCTGGATCGCGACCCGCCAAATCCCACGGATCTGCGCCTCGCCGCTTTGGTGGAGCTTTTGTACGGGTCGGGGTTGCGGGCGACCGAGCTGGTCTCGCTGTCCCGCGCCGCGATCGCTCCCGATCGGCCCTTCCTGATCCTGCGCGGCAAGGGCGGGCGCGAGCGCATGGTGCCGATCTCCGACCGCGCGAGGGCAGCCGTGGCGGCATGGCGCGCCCATGTGCCGGCGGAGCGGTCATGGCTGTTTCCGTCCGGGCAGAAGCACCTGACCCGGACACGGCTGTATCAGCTGCTGAAGACGCTGGCGGCCGAGGCGGGGATTCCGCCCGATCGGGTCAGCCCGCATGTGCTGCGCCATGCCTTCGCCACCCATCTGCTGGCTGGCGGCGCAGACCTGCGCGCGCTGCAATCGATGCTGGGCCATGCCGACATCGCCACCACCGAAATCTACACGCATGTCGATGCCAGCAGGCTGGTGGAGCTGGTGAACACGCGCCACCCGCTCGTTGACCTCGACCGTCGCGGGCCTTAGCGCGCCGCAATGGCAAGCTTTCTGGATTTTGAGAAACCCATCGCCGAGTTGCAGGGCCGCATCGACGAACTGCGTGAAACGGCGGGCGACACGGTCGACATTGCGGCGGATATCGCCCGCCTTCAGGCCAAATCGGACAAGCTGCTGCGCGATACCTTCGCGAAGCTGACGCCGTGGCAGAAGGTGCAGGTGGCCCGCCATCCCGAGCGGCCGCACTTCAAGGACTATGTCGCCGGCCTGTTCGACGAGTTCGTGCCGCTGGCCGGCGACAGGGCGTTCGCCGACGACCAGGCGATCATGGGCGGCTTCGCGAACTTTCGCGGTCGCAAAGTGGTCGCGATCGGGCATGAAAAGGGCTGGGACATCGCCAGCCGGCTTCGTCACAATTTCGGCTCGGGCAAGCCGGAGGGCTATCGCAAGGCTATCCGCCTGGTGGAGCTGGCCGACCGCTTCGGCCTGCCGGTGGTGACGCTGGTCGACACGGCTGGCGCCTTTCCTGGCGTACAGGCGGAGGAGCGCGGTCAGGCGGAGGCGATCGCGCGGTCGACCGAGGCGTGCCTTAGCGCGGGCGTGCCGGTGGTCGCCTCGATCGTCGGCGAGGGCGGATCGGGTGGTGCGGTGGCGCTTGCGGCCGGCAACCGCGTCCTGATGTTCGAACATGCAGTCTATTCGGTGATTTCGCCCGAGGGCTGCGCCTCCATCCTGTGGCGCACCGCCGACAAGGCGCCCGATGCCGCGGAGGCGATGCGGATCACCGCGCGCGACCTGAAATCCTTCGGGGTGATCGACACGATCATTCCGGAGCCCCTGGGCGGGGCGCATCGGGCGCCTCAGGCGGCGATCAGCGCCCTTGGTGACGCCGTGGAGGCATCGCTTCGCGAGCTGGACGGGCTGTCCGGCGATACGCTGCGCCGCCAGCGGCGTGAGAAGTTCCTGGCGATGGGTCGCCTCTGACGCCAAAAGGAAAGGGCGGCGAACCTGAAGTTCGCCGCCCTTTCGCGGTCCGCTTGTCAAAAGGGGAATTACGTCGCCGACGACGAGAGCTGCGACTGGACGTTGCCGAAGGTAGAGGACAGCTGAGTGCCCATGCCTTTCATGGCGCCGATCGCTGCGACGGCGATCAGCGCGGCGATCAGGCCGTACTCGATCGCGGTGGCACCCCGAGAATTCTTGATGAATTTACGGATCGTCTGCACGTAAATCTCCATGGTCAGAGCTTCAGTCACCCGGCCGAACCCGACTTTCCGTATCGGGGCCGGCACGGGGACTGTTAGCGACCATCAGTTGAGAATGGCTTACGTCGCCGAGGACGAGAGCTGCGACTGGACGTTGCCGAAGGTCTTGGACAGCTGGGTGCCCATGCCCTTCATGGCGCCGATGGCGGCAACGGCGATGAGCGCGGCAATCAGGCCGTACTCGATTGCGGTGGCGCCCTTGGAATTCTTGATGATCTTGCGGATCGTCTGCACGTGAGTCTCCATGGTCTAAAGCTTCAGTCACCCGGTCGGATCCGACTTTCCGTATCGAATCCGACACATAGGCAATTAAGCGCGGGGGATTGAGAAAGGCTTAAGACTGGTCGCCCGCATGGACGACGCGGTCGCTGACACCGCCCCACATGCCCGTCGTCTCGGCCGCCAGGCTGCGAAGGCCGGCCAGAAGGACCAGCACGATCATTGCGACGATCATGCCGTATTCCACGGCGGTCGCGCCCCGCGTATCGCGGCTCAGGCGGCGGCGAAACTTTACCCGGGATGGTCGGTCGGCCATGGCAAGGTGGATAGCCGGTCGAGGGTAAAGCAATGATGGATGAACGCGGGACTGCGCCGCTGGTAGTCGTGGCTGCCGCACTGATCCGCAATGGTCGCGTGCTGGTTCAGCAGCGCCCCGAAGGCAAGGCCATGGCTGGCCTGTGGGAGTTTCCGGGCGGCAAGCTGGAGCCCGGCGAGGCTGCGGAGGCAGCGCTGGTGCGCGAACTGGCCGAGGAGCTTGGCATCACGGCCCGCATCAACGACCTGATCCCGACGGCGTTCGCGACAGGCCGGATCGGCGCGCGTGCCCTGGTCCTGCTACTGTATCGCATTCACGCCTGGGACGGCGATCCGATCCCGCTGGAAGCGCCGACGCTGTGCTGGGCGGACATCGAACGGCTGAGGTCATTGCCGATGCCGCCAGCCGACGAGCCGCTGATCGACTCGCTCGGTATGTTCCTGACAGCGGAAAAGGAAATGGAGGCCCGAGCCGGAATCGAACCGGCGTGCAAGGATTTGCAGTCCTCTGCGTAACCACTCCGCCATCGGGCCCCGATGCGGTGAGGAGCGGGCAGATGCGTGGTTTTCGCGCCCGGGTCAACAGGCGAGTACGCAAAAGTCCCTCAACCGATCACGACAATGCCACACGACCCCGGACGATGGCGGGGGTCTGTTATGCCTGTCGACGAGCGATAATGATCATGCCCCCAAGCGCGATCAAGGTGCCAAGTCCGGCAACCGCCAGCATGATGCCGCCTGCAAGATCCATATGCCTCTCCATTCCGGCTCTTCGGCCGATCGTGTCGAGGCAAGCTGACATTTAATGGTGGGGGGTGCAAGCGGTGTGGAATTACGACGGGCCCGACCCCGTCCGGTGGCCTTCCCGGTCAGATCTCGACGGGAAAGCTGGGCGAGCGGCTGAGCTTGCTGATGGCCGACCAGGCAAGCACTTCCGGCGCGCCTACGTCAATGAACAGCGCCTGGCCCTCCGTGGGACCCGTCTCTGCCGCGCGGGCCAGGGCCCGGCGGATCATATCCTCCAGCGATCCGCTGGCGATCTGCCTTGCCGGTAATTCAGCGCCCGCGACCAGCGGTTCCCGCCGGCGCCACAGGCGCGCGGGTTGCTTCCAGATATTGTTCACCAAAAACTCACATGCTCTGTGTCGGCGTGTGTGAATCAACTAGCGCCGGAGATGTAACCGCGCATTAACCATTTTGTCGTGAGCCTGACTTACCCACAGCTTTTCGACGAGTTGCGTTCCCCGCCAGTAACGATCTGTCGGTCTGGGCGACGCCGCACCGGCCGGCCTGCATAGCCGCTTGGCGGGTCGGGGTGGCCACGATAGAAGCTTGGCAGTGAAGATGTGTATTGCACGGCTAAGACAGTCGTGCGACAGGATGGCGATGATGATGACCGGGACGATCGAGATGGATCCGCAGGCGATGCGCCAGGCGATGGTGGCAAGCCAGTTGAGGCCGAATGCCGTGACCGATCCGCGCCTCGTCGCCGCGATGGCGACGTTGCCGCGCGAACGTTTTCTTCCCGAAGGGGCGCAGGCCGTGGCCTATCGCGACACGCCGATCCCGATCGGCGCCGGGCGGCGGGCGAATGCGCCGCTCGCCACGGCGCGTCTGTTGAACCAGGCGGAACTGCTTCCGACCGATCGGGTGCTGCTGATCGGCGCGGCAGGGGGCTATGCCGCGGCTCTGCTGTCCGAGCTGGTCGCGGATGTGGTCGCGGTGGAGGAGCATCCGGCGCTGGTCGCGCTCGCGCGGGACGCGCTGGGCGGCACCGACCGGGTGACCCTGGTCCAGGGATCGCTGGCGAACGGCCATGCGGTCGGTCAGCCTTACGACGTGTTGATCGTCGATGGCGCCGTGGAGGTGCTGCCGGGTGATCTCGTCGCGCAGCTTCATCCGGGTGCGCGGATCGTCTCGGGACTGGCCGATCGCGGCGTCACCCGGCTTGCGGCCGGACGGGTCACAGCGGGCGGCTATGGGCTTCAGCCTTTTGCCGACATCGAGTGCGTGGTGCTGCCGGGTTTCGAACGGGCGCACGGGTTTCGATTCTGACCGGGGGAAACGCGTGAAGATCGGATGTCGGCTGGCGGGGTGCGTCCTCGCTGCGTGGAGTGTGCCCGCCTCTTCCGAGACGCTGCGCGACGCTCTGCTGAAAGCGTACCAGACCAATCCGACCCTGACCGGCCAGCGCGCCGGCCAGCGCGCGACCGACGAGACGGTGCCGCTCGCCAAGGCGCAGGGGCGGCCCACCGCCGGCGTGAGCGCCGGCTATACCGAGTTCTTCTACAATACCGGCAACAGCTTCACGTCGGCCGCGCGTCAGGTGACTGCCGGCCCCTCGGTAAGCCTGCCGCTCTTTCAGGGCGGAGCGGTCCGCAATGCGGTGCGCGCGGCGGAAATCCGGGTTGGTGCCGGGCAGGCGGGATTACGGAACACGGAAGCGAACCTGTTCGCCGAGGTAGTTGCCGCGTACATGGACGTGATCCGCGACGAGGCGATTGTTGGCCTTAACCAGCAGAATGTTCGCGTGCTGGAGGTCAATCTTCGCGCCAGCCGCGATCGGTTTCAGGTCGGCGACCTGACCCGGACCGACGTCGCCCAGTCCGAATCACGCCTGGCGATCGCTCGCGGACAACTGCAAAGCGCGCAGGCCCAGCTTATCAGCAGCCGGGAGAATTACGTCCGCGTGGTCGGCACGTCGCCCGGGGTGCTGCAAGATCCGCCCGTGCTGCCGCAATTGCCCGCCAGCGTCGACGCCGCCGTGACGGCCGCGCTGCGCGACAATCCTGCGCTGGTGGCTGCGGCAAGGCAGCGGGATGCCACGCGCTATGACGTGGCCGTGGCGCGCGCAGCCCGCTCGCCGAGGCTGAGCGCCACTGCCGGAGGCAACTACAACAACCGGCTGGGCTCGTCGGCCGGATCTATCGTCTTCGGCTCGCCCGAAAGCGGGTTCGGCGCGACGGCCGGGCTGACCCTTTCCCTGCCTTTGTATCAGGGCGGTGCGCCCGCCGCGCAGGTTCGTCAGGCCGAGGCCGTCCGGTCGCAGGCCATCGAGCAGGTGACGGAGACGGAACGGTCGGTGATCTCCGCCGCGCGATCCTCTTACGCGGTGTGGCGTTCGTCGCGGGAAGTGATCGCGAGTTCCGAAGTGGCGGTCAACGCCAACAAGCTGAGCCTGGAGGGTGTCCGCGCCGAGAATTCGGTCGGCACCCGCACGATCCTGGATATCCTCAATGCCGAGCAGGAGTTGCTCAACAGCCAGGTGACGCTCGTGTCGGCGCGTCGCGACGCCTATGTTGCCGGCTTCAACCTGCTGGCGGCGATGGGCGAAGCGGAGGCCCGCGACCTGGGTCTCGACGGCGGCGTGCTGTACGATCCCGTCGCCAATTACAATCGCGTCAGGAACAAGTGGAGTGACTGGAGCGATGACGGCGAACCCGCGCCGGTCGCCACCCGCACCGCCGATACCCGCCCCGAAACGGCCATGGTCGTACGTCCGCAGGATGAAC
>CAKTFL010000130.1 GCA_934555855.1 uncultured Sphingomonas sp.
GGTGCCGGTTGCAGGAATCGAACCCGCGACCTTCGGTTTACAAAACCGCTGCTCTACCAGCTGAGCTAAACCGGCGTTGCCCGCGTCCATGCGTCAGCGCGCGCCGAAGGTCCAGCCCTCGGTTGCACGTACCTTGTCCAGGTCCTCGGGGCGCCACAGGGCGGCGTCGGTCGCGCTGCGGCGCAGCCAGACGGCCGTCAGCAGCGCGTCGCTGGCATGGTCGGCAATCGGGCCGGTGCCCAGGACCCGCGCGCTGCCGAGGCGATCCAGGGCGTGATGGAGCGCGTCATGGTCGCGCATCTTCGATTCGCCCGGACCACGCCCGGCGGCCATCGCGGCGATGGCGGTGTAGATTTCTACCACCACCGACCCTCGCGGCGGCACGGCGTCGAACGGCCAAATCGGTAGGCGCGCGCCCAGGCGATGCAGCACGCGCATTCCCGTCAGGCTCGACTTGCCGACCTGCGCCGCGCCGACCAGGTTGAAGTTGCTGTAGGGCCTGCATCCCTGCCGCGCCTGTGCGAGCTCCGTCCGGCGGAACCGTCCCCGTTTCGCCGCGCCGAAGCGGTCGCCCAGCCGGTTGCCGTGGCGGCGGAAGTAGCGGGACAGTTCGGGATGGTCGACGACACTCGACGCGGACAGATGCGGGTCATGCGCGGCTAGCGCCTCTACCAACGCCCAGAGCGCACGGGCGTCGGGCGGGCTGTCGCCCCATCCGGGAAAGAACGCACCCGCATCCGCGAAGGGCAGCGACGCACCGAGATCCAGCCCGACCAGCGTGTCGTCGGGCAGATGGTTCAACAGCCAGTCCAGCACCTCCTGCCGCGACCAGCGGTGGCCGGGTCGGACCAGCTCGGGCGCTTCCCTATCGCCACCGCACAGCGCGACCGCGATCCCCGCCTGCCGCTCGCCGATCGCACCCGACCAGTCGATCGCGGCGAAGTGGTGGAAACGTCCCGTCCGCCATGCCGTGCTTTCGGGCGCTTGCCCGGATCCGGCCGTCACACCTTCGCCGCGGCGTGACGTCGTTCGCCCCACCAGGCGAGCCGTTCCGCGATCCGCTTCTCAAACCCTCGCTCGCTCGGCTCGTAGAAGCGCTGAGGCTCGAGGCCCTCCGGCCAATAATCGGCGCCTGAGAAGCTATCCGGCTCGTCATGATCGTATTGATAGCCCTTGCCATAGCCCAGATCGCGCATCAGCCGGGTCGGCGCCCCCAATATGTGCTTGGGCGGGCTCAGCGACCCGCTTTCCCTGGCCACGGCCCACGCGGCCTTTTGCGCGAGATAGGCGGCGTTCGATTTGGGCGCGGTGGCGAGATACAGACAGGCCTGCACGATCGCCAGCTCGCCCTCGGGAGAGCCCAGGAAGTCATAGGCCTCCTTGGCGGCGATGCACTGCTGCAGCGCTTGCGGGTCGGCGAGGCCGATATCCTCCACCGCCGCGCGGGTCAGTCGCCGCAGCACGTATAGCGGCTCCTCGCCGGCGGTCAGCATCCGTGCGAGATAATACAGCGCGGCCTGCGGGTCAGACCCGCGGATCGATTTGTGAAGCGCGGAGATGACGCCGTAATGTCCCTCGCGGTCCTTGTCATAGACCGCGACCCGGCGGTGGAGCAGCTGCGATAGGCCCGGTGGATCGAGGGGGGCGTCCAGCGCGACTGCGAACAGCGTTTCGGCCTGGTTGAGCAGGAAGCGCCCGTCGCCATCCGCCGCCGCGACCAGCGCATCGCGCGCTTCGGGCGTCAGGGGCAGCGGGCGATCCTCCACCGCCTCGGCCCGGTCGAGCAGCTGGCCGAGCGCGTCATGCCCCAGTCGCTGGAGCACCAGCACCTGCGCCCGGCTGAGCAGTGCGGCGTTGAGCTCGAAGGACGGATTTTCCGTGGTGGCGCCCACCAGCACCACCGTGCCATCCTCGACAAAGGGCAGGAAACCGTCCTGTTGCGCGCGGTTGAAGCGATGGATCTCGTCCACGAACAACAGCGTGCGCCGACCCGTACGGGCATGGGCCTGCGCCTCGGCAAATGCCTTTTTCAGGTCGGCGACTCCCGAAAACACCGCCGAGATCGCGGCGAAGCGCAATCCCACTGCGTCGGCCAGCAGGCGGGCGATGGAGGTCTTGCCCGTGCCCGGAGGTCCCCACAGGATCATCGAGGACAGCCGTCCCGCCGCGACCATGCGTCCGATCGCGCCGGCGGGACCCGTCAGATGCTCCTGCCCGATCACCTCGTCCAGGCTGCGCGGGCGCAGCCGATCGGCCAGCGGCGCATCCGCCGTGGGGGCGAGGGGCGGGGCAGCGGGAAGGTCGGAGAACAGGTCGGCCATGGCACTGGATGTAGGCGGCCCGGCGGCGCTCGTCATGCTGCCGGCACGGCAACAGGGAATATATGACGACCCCATCTTGCGGCGTCCTATCTGCGATATATCTTGAGCGATCAAGATTGCAGGAGTGGAGGCGATGAGGATCCATATTGGCGGCGGCGGGCAGGATTGCGGTCCGCGTGGTGGCGGCTTCGGGCAGCGGGGGCCGTTCGGCTTCAGCTGGGATCTGGGCGGCGGTCCGGGGCCGCGTGAAGGCGGGCGTGGCCGGCGCAAGTTCGACGGGGGAGAGCTGCGGCTGATCCTGCTGCGCCTGATCGCCGACGAGACGCGGCACGGCTACGAACTGATTCGTGCCATCGAGGAGATGACGGGCGGCGGCTATGCGCCCAGCCCGGGCGTGGTTTATCCGACGCTCACGATGCTCGACGAAATGGGCCTGATCGCGGAGCAACAATCGGACGACGCCAAGAAGCGCTTCGCCGTCACGGAGGCCGGGCGCCAGCACCTGAACGATCGGCGCGAAGAGGTCGACGCGCTGATCGCGCGACTGACCGAGATGGGGGCGCATCGCAGTCGTCAGGGCGGGTCCCCGGTGTGGCGAGCCATGGGCAATCTGGGCATGGCGATTCAGCACCGGCTGGCGCGGGGCGACTTTTCGGACGACACGCTGCATGACGTCGCGGCGCTGATCGACGAGGTCGCGCAAAAGATCGAGCGGCTGCGGTGACGGCGCCTGTGACCACTATCCGCGCCCATGTCGCGACCGCATCGGCCAGCCGCTACCTCCAGCAGCTCGCCAAGCATTGGAGCCACAAGATGCCCGTCACCTTTGACGAGCATCGGGCGACGTTCGATTTCCCGAACGGCTCGCATCTCATGCTGGAAGCTGACGCGGAGCGCCTGCGCTTCACGCTCGACGTGCCAACCGGCGAGGATGCGGACCGGATGAAGGAGGTGGTGACCAGCCATCTCGACCGCTTCGCCTTCCGCGAGGCGCCCCTCGCCTTCGTCCAGGAGTAGGCGCGGCAGGGCGGCGACCGACGCTTGTGTTCGGTCCCGCCAGCCGCCACGGTGGACGCTTCCTGCTTCTGCCGAGGTTGCTTCATGTCCCGTTGGCTTGTGTCCGTCGCCGCCGTCGCTGTCATCCTGTCGCCCGTTTATGCCCAGCAGTCGCCCCGGAATGCACCCAAGGATGCAGGCGCGCGGACGGAAGCGGCGGCGGGCGACATTCCGGCCAAGTTCACGCCGCCCATGCAGGCGCAGGACTTCGACAAGCGCGAGGTGATGGTCCCGATGCGCGACGGGACGAAGCTGTACACGGTGATCGTCGTGCCAAAGGGCGCCCGCAACGCGCCGATCGTGCTGACCCGCACCCCCTACAACGCCAAGGGCCGGGCAAGCCGATCAACCAGTGGCTCCATGCTGAACACGCTGCCGCTCGCCGACGAAATCTACGTCAGGAACGGCTATATCCGGATCTATCAGGACATTCGCGGCAAATACGGCTCCGAGGGCGATTATGTCGTGACGCGGCCCGTGATCGGCCCGCTGAACCGGACGAACGTCGACCATGTCACCGACGCCTACGACACCATTGCCTGGCTGGTGAACAAGGCGAACCTGCCCGAATCAAACGGCAGGGTCGGGATGATCGGATCATCCTATGAAGGGTTCACCGTCGTCAATGCGCTGCTGAACCCCCATCCCGCGCTCAAGGTCGCCGCGCCCGAGAGCCCGATGATCGACGGTTGGATGGGCGACGACTGGTTCCATTACGGCGCGTTCCGCCTTGCCAATATCGCCTGGATCGGCTCGCAAACCGGCTACAAGGGCGAGGGCAAGGCGCCGCCGACCGGCGGCTGGGACGATTACGACAATTTTCGCGGGGTCGGTTCGGCGGGCGAATGGGCCAGACGCTCCGGTTATGACCAGCTGCCCTTCTGGCAGCGGATGACCGCCCATCCCGCTTATGACGGCTTCTGGCAGGGGCAGGCTCTCGACAAGCTGCTGGCCGCTAACCCGTCGAACGTGCCGACCCTGTGGGAGCAGGGGCTGTGGGACCAGGAGGACATGTACGGCGCCGTCCACAGCTGGGAAGCGCTGAAGGCGAAAGGCAGGACCGGCAACAACTTCCTCGTCATGGGGCCATGGCGGCACAGCCAAATCAATCGCGAGGGACGCAGCCTCGGTCCGTTCCAGTGGAATGGCGACACCGCCGCCCAGTTCCGCGAGGACATGGTGCTGCCCTTCTTCAACCATTATCTGAAGGATGGACCGGCTTTCACGCCCGCGGCCGCCACCATCTACAACACGGGCGAGAACCATTGGGACCGATTCGCCAGCTGGCCGCTCGCTTGCGAGACAGGATGCGGGGCGGGGCTGACCCCCTTCTATCTTGGCGCGCAGGGTGGGGCAGGGTTCGACAAGCCGGCGGCGGGCGATGACAGCTATGTCTCGGACCCGGCCAAGCCGGTGCCGCACCTGCCGCGTCCGGTGAACTTCGACGACGGGCGCTGGGGCGACTGGCTGGTGCAGGACCAGCGCTTCGCCGACGGCCGGCCGGACGTGCTGACCTATAGCTCGCCGGTGCTGACCGAGGCCGTGCGCGTGTCGGGCGCGCCGATCGCGGACCTTTTCGCGCGAACGACGGGGACGGACGGCGACTTCGTGGTCAAGGTCATCGACCAGTTCCCGGCCGAGAATGCGACCGATCCCAAGATGGGCGGCTATCAGCTGGCGATCAGCATGGATATCCTTCGCGGGCGCTATCGCAACGGCTTCGACAGGCCGAGTGCGATCCCGGCGGGCAAGGTGCAGGAATATCGCTTCCGCCTGCCGACCGTGAACCATGTGTTCCAGCCGGGCCACCGAATCGTGATCCAGGTCCAATCGACCCAATTCCCGGTCTACGATCGCAATCCCCAGAAATACGTCCCCAACATCTTCCTGGCGAAGAAGTCCGATTATCAGAAGGCGACGATCACGATCGAGCGTGGCGGGGCAACGCCGAGCCGCGTCCTGCTGCCGGTGGTGGCCGTGGACCAGTCGGCGGCGATGGCGCGGTAATCACGTGCAGAGACCCGGCTCCCAAACCGGGTCCCGAGCGTTCTCGCGCGACCCTGGATGCCGGGGCAGCCCTGCATGTCGGAGAGGAAAACAAGATGCCCTATCCCAAGCCCTATGTCGCCGACCCCGCCCGGTATGACGATCGTATGCCCTATCGCCGTTGCGGCCGCAGTGGCGTTAGGCTGCCGGCGATCAGCCTGGGGCTGTGGCAGAATTTCGGCGGGGCGGACGTGTTCGAGACTGGGCGTGCGATCCTGCGCCGTGCATTCGATCGCGGCGTCACCCATTTCGACCTGGCGAACAATTACGGCCCGCCCTACGGCTCGGCCGAGGAGAATTTTGGCAGGGTCCTGCACGCCGATTTCGCCGGCCATCGCGATGAGCTGATCATCTCGACCAAGGCGGGATGGGACATGTGGCCTGGGCCTTATGGCGATATCGGCTCGTCCAAGAAGTACCTGATCGCCAGCTGCGACCAGAGCCTGAAGCGGATGGGGCTCGATTACGTCGATATTTTCTACTCGCACCGCGTCGATCCGACAACTCCACTCGAAGAGACGATGGGCGCGCTGGTCCAGCTGCACCGGCAGGGCAAGGCGCTGTATGTCGGCATTTCCTCATATGAGCCCGGGCTGACGCGGCAGGCGGCGGCGATCCTGGCCGAGGAGAAGGTGCCGTTGTTCATCCACCAGCCGAGCTATTCGCTGCTCAATCGGTGGATCGAGCGCGAGTTGCTCGCGACGCTCGATAGCCTGGGCACAGGCTGCATCGCCTTCTCGCCACTGGCGCAGGGCATGCTGACGACCAAATATCTGAACGGCGTACCCGAAGGGGCGCGGGCGACGCGGGGAGGCTCGCTGTCGCGGCGGCTGCTGAGCGAGGAGAATATCCGCAGCATCCGGGCGCTGAACGCGATCGCGGAGCGGCGCGGGCAGAGCCTGGCGCAGATGGCGATCGCCTGGGTGCTGCGCGACCCACGCATCACCTCCGCCCTGATCGGCGCGCGGACGGTGGAGCAGCTGGACGATTCGCTCGACGCGGTGGCTAACCTGTCCTTCGAGGACGAGGAACTGGCCGAAATTGAGCGGCACGCCGCCGACGGGGCGATCAACATCTGGTCGGGATCGTCCGACATTGCGGAGCTGCCAGCCGCTCAGGGACGTCCCGCCTAAGGAGCCGACATGGATGAAGGGCGGCCCGTTGCCGGAC
>CAKTFL010000131.1 GCA_934555855.1 uncultured Sphingomonas sp.
GCCCATCATCGACGATTGGCTGGTCAAGGCAGGAATCCGCCTGGCGGCCTATCTGAACCGATTGTTCGCCCATGACCGGCGTTAGCGGCTCGCGAAGGGATCGACATGCCTGTCGAAGTGCATCGTCCAGTTCACTTCCCACGTCTCGCCATCGAGTGAGAAAGCCTGTTCCCACCGCGCGTGCATCGGACTGATCCCGGACCAGATGAAGCGGACCTGGATGTCGCGGCCGAAGACGCCGACGCCATCCTGGAACCGGCCAAGGACTGGCGGGTCCAGGCCATCCCGGCGCGCATCGGCCCAGTAGATCGACCATTCTCCCGTTGCGGCGTCCAGGCGCCGAAACGTCGCTGCCCGGTACGCCCCGGCTGGATCGTCGATGAAGAAATCGTCCACATTGCCGGCGCCGTCCAGCAGCTCATGGGCGTGGCAGGTTCCGCCAAACTCTATCCACGCGGTGCTGCCGACAAGCCGTTCGGCCAGCTTGCGGTGCCGCACTCGCCAGCTGCCGGTCTGGAAGGCAAAGGCGTGAAGCGATGCCGTCATGCGGCTAGGGTGACCGAGGACACCGCCAAGAGCAACGCCCGCTTGAGTCGTGTGATGAGGCGGGCCGGCCTGTCATCGGACGAGCTCAGGATGTGAGGGGCGGCAAGTAAGTGGCGGAGAGGGTGGGATTCGAACCCACGGTACCCGTGAGGGCACAACGGTTTTCGAGACCGTCCCAATCGACCACTCTGGCACCTCTCCGCATTAGAGGTCGCCCGACATAAGGCCGGGCCGATCGATGGAGCGCGGCCCCTAGCCCAATCATTTCGCCCGCACAAGCCATCGCTTGTGCATAAGCGAACAGGCACTAGATTGAGACCCATGCCTCGTCACGATCCCGTAGATCCGGCCGTGTTCTCAGTAACGCCGCCACCGATCGCGCACGCCCGCTTTTCCATCGGCGACGTCGTCCGCCACCGGATGTTCGACTTCCGCGGCGTCATCTTCGACGTGGACCCGGTCTTCGCCAATACCGACGAATGGTACGAGGCGATTCCGGAAGCGATTCGCCCGCGCAAGGACCAGCCCTTCTACCACCTGCTCGCCGAGAACATGGAATCGAGCTACGTCGCCTATGTCAGTCAGCAGAATCTGGTAGCCGACGACAGCGACGAGCCGATCGATCACCCCGCCATTTCCGGCCTGTTCACCGGCTATGCCGACGGGCGCTACCGGCTGAAGGCCGAGCATCGGCACTGACGGGAGCTGATCCCGATCATTGCCTCAGAGCGGCGAAAACGGTCGGCGGTTGACATATGCGTGGCTGTCGCTTAGCTCCCCGGCTTCTCCCGGCGGGTGCGGCTCGTGCGGGCACATGATTTTGGGAAGTGAATAGGGCCATGTTCGCAGTCGTGCGTACGGGCGGCAAGCAGTATCGCGTCGCCGCCGGAGACAAGATCGTCGTCGAAAAGCTGGACGGCGATGCCGGCAGCCAGATCACGCTGGGCGACGTGCTGCTCGCTGGCGAGGGCTCCGAGCTGCGCTCGGTCGAGGGCCTGACCGTGGCCGCCGAGATCATCGCACAGGCGAAGGCGGACAAGGTAATCGTCTTCAAGAAGCGCCGCCGTCACAATTATCGTCGCCGCAACGGCCATCGCCAGAACCACACGATCCTCAAGATCGTTTCGGTCGGCTGAGCCCCACGCGCGCAGGAGTAGAGAGCAATGGCACATAAAAAGGCAGGCGGTTCGTCGCGCAACGGTCGTGATTCGGCCGGTCGTCGTCTGGGCGTGAAGAAGTTCGGCGGGCAGGAAGCCATTGCCGGCAACATCCTGGTGCGTCAGCGCGGGACCAAGTTCTATCCGGGCCGCAATGTCGGCATGGGCAAGGATCACACCCTGTTCGCGCTCGTCGATGGCCGCGTGGTGTTCCACGACGGCAAGCTCGGCCGAAAGTTCTGTTCGGTCGATATGGCGATTGCCGCCGAATAACATCGGGTAACCAACCGGGTTGCCCACCAGGGTGATCCGATCCCGGCGCAAGGCCGGGACCCAGACAAAGAGGGAGGCGGATCACCCCGGCTCCCTTTTTCTTTGCTCCCTCGTATCCCTGTCGTTGCCGTGTCACGGAGGCACGGCAGCGCCGCACGCGAGGAGAGCGCGCATGTTCGCACGCACGGCAAGACTGACGTTGCGCCCCGGCTGGCCGGAGGATGCCCCTGCCCTGTTCCGGGCGATCGCCCATGAGCAGGTGGCGATGCGCGCCGCGCGCCTGCCCTGGCCCTATGCCATGGACGATGCCGCCGCGTGGTTGTCGCTGCCGCGCGGGCCGAGCGAGCCGCGCTTCCTGATCCTGCGCCATGGACCCGACAGGACTGACCTGATTGGCGGCATCGGCCTGACTGACGTGGATGGCTGGCGCGAACTCGGCTACTGGCTGACCCCCGCCGCCTGGGGCCAGGGCTATGCGACCGAGGCCGGCCGTGCGGTGCTGCACATGGCGCGTTACGCGCTGCCGGCACGTCCGGTTCGCGCCTTCCACCAGCTCGCCAATCCCGCATCCGGGCGGGTGCTGGAGAAGCTCGGGCTTCGGCAGGTCGGGCAGACCGATCGCTATTGCCTGGCGCAGGATCGCATGGTGCCCTGCGCGGTGCTGGAGCTGCCATCATGCGAAGAGGATCGTGGCAGGGTCGGCATGGCTGCCTGAACGCTGATCCAGGCAGGTTGAAACGACGAGTCAGCTACTCACCACATCTTTGTGCTCCCGCGGAGGCGGAGCCAAGACTGGACCCCCTGCCTTCGCGGGGGCAGGAGTCGGCGGGGGCGGCAGGGGAGAGACAGGTTCAGAGTGGATGGGTCAGGCTCTAAACGCACAGATTCGGCGGGACCCGGTTGCGCTTCCCGCCGAATCGGCCGAAGTCCCTGCCCCTCGTCATGCCAGCCATCCCGGTCCCCGCCCGCCGCCGCCTAAGCCCCGCAGACGCGCGCGACACCGCGCTGGATGCGGCACGGGCGCTGTTGGTGGAAAGCGGGCCTCAGGCGGTGACGCTGAAGGCCGTGGCGGCACGGATCGGCCGCACCCACGCCAACCTGCTTCACCATTTCGGGTCTGCCGCAGGGCTCCAGACGGCGTTGATCGAGCGGATGGCCGGCTCGATCACCAGCACGATTCGCGGGGCGGCGTTGCGCGCCCGCAGCGCCGGACAGGACCCCCATGAGGTGATCGACCTGACATTCGACGCGTTCGGCAGCGGCGGTGGGGGCCAGCTTGCCAGCTGGATGATCCTGTCGGGCAATAACGACGCACTGAACCCCATTCTTTCCGCCATTCACGACTTGGTCGAGGAACTGGCGGAGGGAAGGCCGGAAACGGACCAGCCCATCCGTGACATCACGCTCCAGCTCGTCCTCACCGCGCTGGGCGACGCGTTGCTGGGCGAACCCATGGCGCGCGCGCTGGAGCTGCCGCGTGAGCGGGCCCGGACCCTGGCGCTCCAGTCACTGGTCGGCACGCGGCAGGGATGAAGGGGCTCAGGGCCGCGCGTTGCCGGTGAGGGCCAGCAGATAGGGGCTGGGCGCGGCAGTGGCGAAACTGCCCTTTTTGGGTTCGATCTTGTAGAGATAATCTTCCTTCCAGTGCGGGCCGCCGCCCCACCAGCTGACGCCGGCATAGGTGCCCGGCAGGGCGCGCATCCGCGCGATGAAGCCGTCGCCGAGTGCGGCGCAGATGGGGCTGAGCGCGGCATAATTGCCGAAGGCGAACTCGCCGACCCACAGCTTCAGCCCGCGTGCCCGCGCCGCCTCGTCCGTGTTCGACACCAGGCCGGCGCCGGTCGCCCCCTCGACACAGGCGGCGTGCGTGCCCGATCCGTCCGAATCGGGGTAACGGTGGCCCGAGATCATGGACAGGCCAAGCGGGTCCTTCATGCCGCCCGCGCGATCGAACGAACAGGCCGGGCTTTCACAGGGCTTGCCTGCCCCCTCCTTCTTGTCGAACCGGCTCATGCCCGAAGAGCCGCGCCATTCGATCAGCAGCTTGTGCCGGAACCCGGCCTTGCGGAAGGCGGCGATGCCGGCGTTCACCTCCGTGGCATAGGATTTTCCTGTCGCCGGATCGGGCTCATAGGGGGCGCCCGTCTTCGGTTCGTTCATGGTGTCGATCATCACCCGATCGGAATCGGGAAAGTTGGCGATGAACGACGCCCACCAGCCGGCCAGCTCCGGGTCGAAGGTGCCGCCATAATCATGGCGATCGAGAATAACATAGGCGCCGCGCGCGACGGCCGCGTCAGCCGTGGCCTTGATCCGGGCGACGATCGCGGGATTGTCTGCCTGGGCTCCGCGAAACGGGATGCGGACGGCACGAAAGCCCTTGTCGATATAGGCGCCGACGATTGCCGGCGTCGGGCAGAGCACGCCATCCGTCGCGAACTCGCAACCGGACAAGTTGACGCCCAGCAGGGGCGCATCGCCGAGCCGGATGTTCGCCGACGCGGTGAAGGCGGGCTGTACCGGCGAGGCGGCAGCGGACGGCGTCGATGGCGAGGTGTCGGCTGCGGACGATGGCGGGCTTGCTGGGGGAGACGGGGTAGCGGCCGGTTGGACTTCGGTGGCGGCGGGCGGGACCGGCATCGTCCCCCCGGCGCGTGCCACCGACGCCGTTACCGGAGCGGAGGACTGGCCACCACAGGCGGAAAGGGCAAGCGCGCACGCGCCCGTCCCGAGCGCGCGCATGAGTGGGGCCATGCCGGGGGCGTGGGCAGCTTCCGAAATCGGGACGGTCGCTCGGCCGAACCGACCCAGAGGGCGCGAGGGAGACACGAACATATGCGAGCCTTCTCAATGAGCTAGTCACATCATCGCACCGCATCGTTAAGCAATCCTAACCTGAGGCAGCCTTCGCATGGCTGCGCGGGATGCAATCGGTTAGGGAAGCAGCCGATGCTCACCGGATTCGGCCCTCGTGCCCGTTGGGGCCTGCTCTTCGCGCTGCTGACCGCGCTGGCGGTGCTGCTGGTCGGCGGCAGTATCGACGTCGCCGCGGTCGTGCTGGTCGGCGCGGCGGCTGCGGCGCTTGCCGCGGCCGGGCCGCTGGAGCCGGCCGACACGCCCGAAGCACCGCAGGCCGATACCAGCGCCGTGCTGCCCGAGGTGCTGGACGCCATCGCGGAGCCCGTGCTGATCGTCGGCGAAGGCCGCATTGCCGCGGCCAATCGCGCCGCCCGCGATGCGCTCGGCCAGCATATCGTCGGCGAGGACCCCCGCCTCGCGATCCGCCACCCCGCCGCCGCCGAGCTGATCGCGGCGGGCATTCCGGGCGAGGCGGTGGAGCTGGCCGGGCTCGGCGGCCTCGACCAGCGCTGGGAGATGCGGGTCGGCGCCACGGCCGACGGCCGCCGCATCGTCCACTTGCGCGACCGCACCGCCCAACACGCCGCCGAGCGCGTCCGGGTCGATTTCGTCGCCAATGCCAGCCACGAGCTACGCACGCCCCTCGCCTCCATCCTCGGCTTCGTGGAAACGCTTCAGGAGGATGCGGGCGACGATCCGCCGACCCGGCAGCGCTTTCTGCAGATCATGGGCAACGAAGCGGCGCGAATGCAGCGGCTGGTCGGCGACCTGATGAGCCTGTCCCGGATCGAGCTGGACAAGCATCGCGTGCCGAGCGCGCGCGTCGATCTCGCCAGCCTGCTCGCGGAGGTCGCAGCCGAACTGCGCCACAGCCATGACGGGCGGGCGACCGACCTGGAAACGACGGCGGACCCGCTGCTGCCCTCGGTGATCGGAGACCGTCCCCAAATGTCGCAGCTGCTGCACAACCTGATCGGCAACGCGCTCAAATACGGGCGCGCCGGCACCCCGGTCCGCGCCACGCTGGCGCGGGAGGGCGAGGCGGGCGTGCTGCTGACCGTAACCGACCAGGGTGAGGGCATCGCGCCCGAGCACCTGCCGCGCCTCACCGAGCGTTTCTATCGCGTGGATGCCAGCCGCAGCCGGTCGATCGGCGGAACGGGCCTGGGCCTGGCGATCGTCAAGCACATCGTCGAGCGGCATCGCGGGCGACTGCGGATAGCAAGCCGGGTCGGCGAGGGCACCAGAGTGACAGTGACGCTGCCCGCCGCCCAATCCGCCAATGGACCGGATGGGGTGTCATGAAGCGGTAACCGGGGTGTCACACGGACAAGGAGCCATGGCGCGTCACCCGCTTCTGCTCCTGCTCCTGATTCTGTCGGCCTGCCATGACCAGGCGAGCGGCGGCGCGGGGCTGCGCGACGGCATCACGGCGGTCGGTTCGTCCACAGTCTACCCGTTCACGACGATGGTGGCGGAGCTCTACGTCACCGCCGCGCCCGACGCGGAACCGCCGGTTATCGAGGAAACCGGGACGGGCGCCGGATTGCGCCTGTTCTGCGCCGGTGTCGGCGCCGCCTATCCCGACATGGCCGATGCCTCGCGCCGGATGCGGGCCGGCGAATATGTGCAATGCGCCCGCCATGGCGCGGACGCGCTGATCGAGGTGCCGTTGGGACTGGACGGCGTCGCCATGGGCCGCTCGCGCGCGGGACCGGCGCTGGCCCTGACCCCGGCCCAGATCTATCGCGCGCTGG
>CAKTFL010000132.1 GCA_934555855.1 uncultured Sphingomonas sp.
TGGTGCCTACTTCGCCGTCGAAGGTCATCAGCCCGCGCGCGGCGAGTTGCTGTGCCGCGCCGCGCGCCAACCCGTCCTCAGGCACCATCGCCAGGAACGGCGTGCCGGCCAATGCGGCGTCGATGATTTCCGGCGGGATCTCACCGACTGCGACGATCGTGCCTTGACCGCGACGTGGGCGGATTTCGAGCCCGGTCTGTTCACCGACCTGACGTCGTGCGATCTCGTCAGCCTTCAACCCCGATGACACGAGCAGGTCGTAGCGGCGGCCAGGGACGAACTCCTCGACCGTGACGCCGGGGATCGCCGCCAGTTGGTCGTGAAACGAGACGGCGATGCGTGCCGCGCCGATCCGCACGCGACGTGGCAGCAGTGGCGCTTTGGCAGTCACCCAGATGTCGCGTCGGAACGCCGCCTGTGGCTGGCCGTCCAGATCGACCTCGATCTGGTGCAGACCCGGCTGCGCCAGCGGGGGCGTCATCACATTCTCGGCTAGCAGGTAGCTGAACTGATCCGGGGTTTGCTCCGGCGCATCGAAACTGCGGATACGAGTGCGACGCCCGGCGGGGTCGACCGCTGACACGGCGATGCGCCCGGAACAGGCGCGACCGGTATCGTTGAACAGGTAGATGTCGAGCGGTGCGAACTCGCCGATTGTATAGGCAAGGCGACGCTGCTTGGCGATCGCGCGGATCGGCAGCAGGCTGCTCCGGATGTGCGCCGGATCACCTTTGGGCACGCGGAAATTGTCGACAACACCGGCGTGATTGTCGATCGCGGTTGATTCCCAGCCCGCAATGCAGGCGATATCCACATCGTCACCGATGCGGATATTCTCGAAATAGTTTTGCCAGGCATCGAACTGCTTGCAACCGAGCGACCGGTATAGCGCGTCGGGGTCCGGAAAAGCGGCTTCGAAGCCCCATTTCCGCAGGAACGCGGCGGTGCCGTGATGGATGGCCTCGTGATCCGACCTGTCATAGGACCGCCCGGTCGTACCGCGGGCGATATCCTGCAGCATACGGCCGTGATGATCGGGTGCGGCGGTTGCCTCCATCTCGCCGAACGCGACAATGAATTCCTTGCCGGTCTTGCGGTGGATGTAGTCGTCCTTGGCCTTGTAGCACCGGTCGTACCACTGGTCGCTGGCGCCTTGGTGCGCGACCCACCAGCCGCCCTCCTTGTCGGTCTGCGACGTATAGTACCGGTCGTCATAGGGCAGATACATCGCCTGCGCATCGCCGCGGATGACATAGCCATCGTTCAGCACCACTGCCCGGCTCGGGTCCTCGCGGTGCATCGCCAGCAGGATGGCCTGGACATCGGGATTGTCGAGATCGGCGTTGATCTCGTTCTGCAGGGTATAATGCGCCAGCGATGGGTGCGACCGGAAGGTTCGCACCATCGTCAGGCATTTCTCCCACATGTAATCGCGGGCGAACTGGTCGGCGGCCGCTAGCGACTGGCCCGGGCCATCGGGCTTGCCGATTGCCTGCTTGCCGCCGCCGGGTTCCAGCACGCGCAGCAGGCCGCCCATCCGGTCCTGCGCATCCATCGCCTCTCGCATCGCCACCTTGCGATGGAAATGCAGGCAGTTGAGCCCCATCGCGCGCGCAGACTCGACTTCGCGGCGTGCAAGTTCGGGCGTCGGCCACATGCCATTATACGCCCAGTAGCCCCAGGAGATGGCGGAGTAGAGCTTGATCCGCCGTCCGTTGAACCGCAGCATCGCGTTGCTACCCACGCCTTCGACTGCGAACCAGCGGAAGCCGAAACTCGTATGGCGGGTATCGCCGGCCCATTCGACATCAAGCCGGTAGAGCTCGGGCGTGTCGAGATCCCACAGCTTGGCATCGGGCACATCGATGTCGAAGGTGGCACGCGTCACGCCGTCCCGCATCTCTGTGCCGGTCAGCGTGATCGTCGCGGCCTGGCGGCGTCCCGCCGCATCGTAGAGCGTGGCGACCGGGGGCGACCGGCGGCGTGTGCCGCCGCGCTGTTCCAACTCGACATGGGCCGTCACCTTGCGCATGTCGGGCGTGTTTAGCACCCAGGCATCGCGGATGCGGGCGTCCAGCGGATGGATCGTCAGCGACAGCCCGCGATCAAGCCCGCCAAAGCCATGGGAGCTGAACAGCTTCACCTTGCCCCATTGTATCACCGCGCCATCGCGCCAGTCGAGCTGGCCGCCGGGATTGGTGATGCGGATCGCCAGTTCGTTGGCAGCGCCAGGCACCATCGCGTCGATCAGGTCGCATTCGAACGGCAGTTCCGCCATGATCGAGTAGCCGACCAGCTTGCGATTGAGGTACACCTCCGCGCGCAGCCGGGCGCCGCGCAGATCGAGCATTATCCGCTTTCCGCGCGCGATATTGCGGGGTGTTGGTCATGTTGCGCCCTTCCAGCGTCAGCCTTGCCCACTCGGTCACGTTCAGGCCGATCGCGAAATCGACATTGAACTGGTCCTCGTTGTACAGAAAGTCGCCGATGACCAGCGAATTGCACGGGTCGCCCGCATTGGTGGTGGTGCCGACCGAACAGGTGCCACTGGCGAGCGGAAACCGGTTGACGTAGCGGGTGCGGTAGGCGCCGGAAACGCGGGCCGAGAACAGTTCGTCCTCATAATACAGCGTGGCGTTGAACGAGTTCGGCGAAGTGTTGAGGAACGGCCCGTCCGCATAGCTGTTCTGCGCGGTGCTGCCGCCTGCCTGCGTCGTCGCGAGAACAGTGCCGGTGAGATAGCTCAGGTGGGAATCGATGTGGGTGTAGTTCGCCGTGACGCCCATCCGATCGAATGGCGCCGGCAGGAAGAAGAAGTCCGACTGGACGTTGACTTCAACGCCCCGGATGGTGCGGCCCAGTGCATCCTGGAACTGGCGCACGCCCCAAACGCCGCCGGCCTGGGTATAGGCACGCAACGGTTCGTTGGTCATCGATGCGACGATCTGGTCATAGACGGCCGGCTCGAACACTGACGACAGGGGCGCCTCGGCGGCAATCTGTTGCGGGAAGGAGTTCAGCTTCTTGCTGAACAGTGCAACGCCGATCAGGCCGTTATTGTTGAAATAGCGTTCGAACGACAGATCGAAGTTGGTCGCGCGGAACGGATTGAGGTTGGGGTTGCCGACCGTCAACGACGGCGCCGCGCCCGAAGTTGCGAGCGCATTGGAGAACGACGTGGTGCCCGGGGTCAGCGAGCCGAGTTGCGGGCGCGAGATCACCTTGGCAGCGGCGAACCGGACGATGAAGCCATCGGCAACCTCCCAGTTCGCGTTCATCGACGGCAGCCAGTCCCAATATTCGTTGCGCGCGGTCACCGGCAGGCCGGCGATGCCGTCGCTGCCACCGATGTTGCCGCTGCCCTCGATCCGGGTGTTGGCGACGCGCATGCCGATATTGCCGCGCAGCGGTCCACCGAACAGGCTAAGGTCATAATCGACCTGGAGATACCCAGAAGCATCCCGTTCGCTGACGGCATTACGCTGCCGCCCGTCGACCGATGCGCGATAGTCGCCCCATTTGTTCACGCAATTGCAGTTGATGCCGAACGCATCAATCATCTTGGCAAGGTCGGGAGTGTAATAGCTGGAGGGGGTGCCTTCGGAAACCTCCAGACCCGGTCCGAAGCCGACCGTGCGGCCGAGATCGGAGATCTGTAGCCCTGCCTCGGGCAGGGTCGGGTTGATCGCCTCGATCCCTTGGTTGCGGCGGCCCTGATCGGCGGCATATGCAAATTCCTTGTAGGTGCCGCCGAACTTCAGCGCGATTTCGGGAAGAATTTCGTAGGTGAAGTTGGCCCGCGCGACGCGGAATTTACTGTCGATCTGCTGCGTAAAGTAGCGGATCGTCGACAGCCCCTTCACCAGTGACCAATTGTTCGGATCGGCCACGTCGAACCCAGGATTGAAGACCGGCATCCGCGTACCGTCGCGTTCGTCATAGACATAGCCGTCGCGGTCCATCGCGTTGAATTCGGCCAGCAACCCGGTGGACCGGAATTGTGACTTCGACCAGCCGAGCGTGCCTTCGAACTGGAATCTGTCACTCAGTTCCTGACGCATGTTCAGCGTCACCTGCTTGAAATCGGTGCGGCCGAACTGCGAATCGGTCGAGCTGCGCCAGTTGACGTCGTCGAGGGCCAGATAATCGGCCTGGCCGGCGCTGTTGACACTGGCGGCGCGGATCTTGGTGTTCGGACGCCCGATCAACTCGGCATGATAGCCAGTCTGGTTGGCAGTGGGCACGTAGCCCGGCGACAGCGGGTTGTTGTAATAGTCGAACGGATTGAGGTTGTTCGGGTTCAGGCTGTTGAAATAGCCTGCGAGCGGTGCAGCCCCGACGCCGGAGCCCTGCGCTTCGCCGTTGCAATCGATCGCTGCGCTGGGCACGCAATTGGGATAAAGTGCGACGCGATCGGCGAAGCCGTTGGTGGTGCCGGCCGGACGCAGGCCACTGGCGCCGGTCTGCAGCACGCGGGCATTGGTGCCGTTTCGGTTGAGGCCGATGGTGGTGATGCTGGTGCTGTCACTGTCCTGACCGTAGCGCGAGAACACGCCGTCCAGCGTGATGTCGGTACGGTCACTGGGCTGCCACTGTGCGGTGGCGGTTGCGCCGATGCGCTCATATTGCAGCGACTGACGCCCGATCGAGGGCAGCGCGGGGATGATGGTCGTCGGTGTGATCAGAGGGTAGACGGCCGGATCCGACCCGAAGGTGAGGCCGCTGCCTTGGTTGCTTGGACGCGCGAAGCCGAAGGTCGGCGGAGTGACGCCGGCGATCTGGGAGCCGCGATATGCATATTCGAACGATCCGTTCGCGCGGCGGTAAGTATCGATCTGCTGTTCCTGTTTCTGGTATGCGCCCGACACCAGAATGTCGAACGTATCGGTTACCCGCACGGAGGCCAGACCAGTCAGCCGGGGATTCCAGGTGCTGCCGTTCTCACGATATTCGGCATCGGCGCCGATCGCGAAGCGATCGGACGTGTAGGCGAGCGGACGTCCGGTCGTCAGGTCGATGATCGCGCCGAGCGAACCTTCATCATTCTCCGCGACGACCGTCTAGGTGATCTTGATCCCACCGAAAAGTTCGGAGGCGAAGGTGTTGAAGTCGAATCCTCGCGACCGGTTGGCGCCGGCATCCGACGAATTGCCACCGGAGATGTTCTGCGCATCGGCGCCGTTCAGGCGCACTGACTGAAAATCGCCGCCAAGGCCGCGCACGGTGATCGATCGACCCTCGCCATTGTCGCGGTCGATCGAGATGCCCGGCAGACGCTGGATCGACTTGGCCAGGTTGGCGTCGGGAAAGTCGGCGATATCCTCCGCCGTGATCGCATCGACGATCTGGTTTGAATTGCGTTTGACGTTCAACGCGTCCCGCAACGAGGCGCGGAAACCGGTGACGACGATGTCGCCGTCCTCCGCGGTTGCTGGCGATGCGCGGTCCTGAGCAGCCGGTTGGGCAGACGCCGTCGCATCGATCTGTGGAGTGCTCCCGGGCAAAGCCGCGTCAGATCGGTTCTGGGCGGCGGCTTGAGCTTCGGCGTGAGCGATGGGCAGCAACACTGCCACCGCACTGATGGACGCGATCACGCCAGCGGACGTCCCGCGTAATCCTGCCTTATACCGGTTCGCGAAATCTTGCCCGATCAGAGTTGAAGGCCGCGCGCCAGGAAGTGTGCGGCTGGACAATCGCTAGGGGCTTCTGCCGAATACCGGTCCGACCGAACCCAGATAATCCATTCCCATAATCCCTCCCTTGAGACTTGAGCCGCGTCTTTGCCGGCTTCTCTGCTGGTATCGCTATCATTGCCGCACTCCGCTATTCCTGAATCTGCATCGACTGAGCCGGATCCCGCAACGATCCAGGCACGACCACGATGACCACGCCTGTGACGTGGTTGGTGACAGCGGGGCCAGTTGCCCCTGAAAGCTGCCTCCTCGACTGGCTGCACAGGTCGGCCATGTGGGGAGGAAGTTCTTTGTGCTGCGAACAACGAACAACAGAAGCGGCTAGGTAGCGGTCCACATCGCCAGCACTGAGGCCGCCAGGTTCGCGTCGCCAGGTACCTTGTCCGACGTTGCCGTTACGACCGCGGCAGAGCTGGCACGGGTGGCCCTTCAGTGCGCCTTTCCAACCGCATCGATGGACGACGGCTAACCCATGGTCGACACTTGCCTCATGGGCGTCGTTGGAGGAGGTGCTCGGCTCGTGCTTGTGGATGCTTCAGACGGCTGGTCAATCTGGGCCGGCAGGCGCGCTCGATCACGGTGCAGGATGGCGCCTATGCGGAACATCGCCTGCAGGGCGTGATGCTAGACGGTGCCCGGCTGACGACCGCCATGCAGCGTTATGTCGACCGGCCGCCCCTGTCCTTCACGTGGGACCCGCGACTGAGCGCGGCTGCTACCCGCCGGGCTTGATGTTGGGGGCGACGGCGAACAGCAGCCGTTCCTCCCGGCGGGGATCGTTCTCGATCCGGCAGGTCGTGTCGAAGATCATCGTGCCGCGGCGCTCCAGATCATAGGTCGGCC
>CAKTFL010000133.1 GCA_934555855.1 uncultured Sphingomonas sp.
GCATAAGGTGCAGATGATGCGGCGTCGGACGACGGCAACCGCAGCGTTTTTCGGGAAGGGGGTCGCCATGCTCGGCTTGGCGGCCCTTTCCGCATGTTCGCACGAGGAGAAGAAGGCGCCCAGCCAGGTGGTCGCGACCGCCGCTGGTGACGAGATCACGCTGCCCATGCTGGAGGCGGAGCTGAACGGCCCGGATCGGCGCGATCCCGCCGCGCAGCGCCGGACGCTCGATCGCATGGTGACCGAGGCGCTGTTCGCGGCGGAGGCCGAGAAAAAGGGACTGGACCGGACGCCGGCGATCGATCGCCAGCTGGCCAAGGCTCGCAGGGCGGTGCTGGCGAACGCCTATGTGGCGTCGCTCGGCTCGACACGTCAGCCCAGCAATGCCGACGTGGAAAGCTATTTCGCGAGCCACCCCGAACTGTTCGCGGAGCGGCGCCAGTACCGACTGACGCTGCTGACGCTCAACGCGCCACCTCAGCAGGCCGAACCCTATGTGGCTGCGTTCCGGAACGACGGCGATCGCGCCGCGCTGCTGGCCTTGTTGCACGAGAACGGGGTCGAGGCTGCGCTCAATGCGGCGTCGGGCACGTCGGATCAGATGCCCCCGACCGTGGCAAAGCGGATGCAGACCATGAAGGTCGGCGACCGCGTGACCTTCCGCGACGGCAATGCCCAGAGCTTCATCTGGATCGATGAGGTCAACGCGGCGCCGGTGCCCCTGACCGTCGCGCGGGCGAGCATCGCCGCCTATCTGGTCCGGCGCGATCGCGACAAGCGGGCGGTGCAGCAGGCTGCGGCATTGCGCTCGAACGACTCGGTCCGGTACGAAGAGGCGGGCAAGGCGCTGCTGGCTGGCGGCAAGTCGGCTTCGGTGTCGAAGGCGGCGTATGCTCAGCCTGCCCAACCCGCCGGGTTGACCGCCAACTGAGCCCAGGAATGCGACAATCCAGGGCGTCTCGCGACGTGTCCTGGATTGCTTCGCTTCGCATGCCGTCGCGATCGGATCAACCGAACGCCTTCGCTTCCTGTCGACGCGCCGGTGCGACGCGGGCGGGGTCGGCGGGGCAATAGCGCCGCAGGAAAGCGTTATGCTCCGGCAGCGACGTCACCGCGGTGTCGACTTCATCTTTCAGCTTGCCGAGTACCTGACGCAGCTGCTCCGAGCCCATGATGTGGCCCAGCCGGTGATAGCCGTCCGGCCTAACCCGCTGGCCGAGCATGACCTGCAGCCAGGAATCGACCCGGAACAGCTCGTCGCCGTCCTGATAGGCGGTGCCGCTTTCGCGAAACAGGGCGATGCGCTGGCTCAGGGAGTCGGGAATCTCCATCGTCCGGCACGTCCGCCAGAAGGCGGTGTCGTCGCGCTCGGTCGCGACATAATGAAGGATGATGAAATCGCGGATCTTTTCCAGCTCGCCGCTTGCCATTTCGTTGTAGCGGCGGGCGAGGGCGGGCCGGCAGCCGTCGAACGGAAACAGCTGCAACAGCCGGGTCACCCCGATCATGATGAGGTGGATGGCTGTCGATTCCAGCGGCTCGATGAAGCCGCTCGACAGGCCAATCGCGACGCAGTTGCGCCGCCAGGGCTCGACCCGCTTGCCGACGCCGAAGCGGATCACGCGCGGGTCGATCAGCACCTCGCCGTCGATATTCTCCAGCAGCCGCCCATGCGCCTCGTCGTCTGACAGGTGGCGGCTGTCATAGACCAATCCGTTGCCGACCCGGTGCTGAAGCGGGATGCGCCACTGCCAGCCCTCACCGTGTGCGATCGCGCGGGTATAGGGGACCGGCGGTCCGACCGAGCGGGTCTGCGCCACCACCGCGCTGTCGGCCGGCAGCCAGTGCCGCCAATCCTCATAGGGAGAGCCCAGCGCGTGTCCGATCAGCAGCGAGCGAAAGCCGGTGCAGTCGATGAACAGGTCGCCCTCGATGCGCTCGCCCGAGCGCAGCACCAGGGCGCGGATGTCCCCTGCCTCGCCGTCCTGCTCGACTCGTTCGATCAGTCCTTCCACCCGGCGCGTGCCCGCCGCCTCCGCCACGGCGCGCAGATGGCGGGCGTAGAGGCCGGCGTCGAGGTGGTAGGCGTAGCTCAGCCCGACATCGGCGCCCTCGCCGGTCGCAAATCGACCGGCGTCGGCGGCCTGCCATTCGAGGCAGTAATCCGACAGGTCGCCGCCAAAGCCCTGTTCGCGCGCGGCCAGCCAGAAATGGTGAAACGCACCCATCCAGGTGGACCGGCCTGCTTCGCCAAAGGCGTGGATGTAGCGGTCGCCGATCCGCGCCCAGTTCTCGAACGCAATGCCGAGTTTGAAGGTTGCGCCGGTGTCCGCCATGAACCGCTGCTCGTCGAGCCCGATCAGCCGGTGGAACGTGCGCGCGGTGGGGATGGTGGACTCGCCCACGCCGATGGTGCCGATCTCGTCGGATTCGATCAGGGTAATCTGAAGCAGATGGCCGAGCTGCTGCGCCAGCCCGGCCGCCGCCAGCCATCCGGCGGTCCCACCGCCTGCGATCACGACGCGGCGCACGCCGCCTGCCATGCTCATCGGTTCATCCGCTGTACGATCTGCGCGCGCAGCCGTCTCGCGCCCAGCTCATCGAGTGGCGCGAGCGGGCCCCGGGCGGCGGGTGGAAGGTGCTCGGCCGCGCGCTCTGCAGGGCCGAAGACATAATAGTCGAACAGCGCCCGCCAGGCCCGCTTTTCCGCATCGGGCCGGTCGCGCAGGCTGAGCAGCGCGTGCAGCAGCGTGGTCATCGGCGTGTCGGCAAAGGCCGGCGCTTCGTTCCACCACCAGTTCACCATGGCGTTGAACCCGTCCAGCGCCTCCACCTGATGCCACCACAGCGCCGGGTAGACGAGCGCATCGCCCGGTTCTAGCTCCGCGACCCTGGCAACGGCGAGCGCGTCACGGAAGCGCGGATAACGGTCGTAATCGGGCGCGAGAAGGTCGACCATACTCACCACCTGCCCGCCGGGTGTGGGCTCCAGCGGACCGGGATACAGGTTGTCGACCTGGTCCGGCGGGAACAGGGTGAAGCGCCGCCGGCCGACCATCGGGCAGGCGATGTTGTTCGACATGTCCCAATGCGCGGCCGCCGTGGTGCGGTTGCCGACCCAGATGCTGACGAGCGGCGAGCCGCGGCCCAGTGCGGCCGGGTCCGGCACCAGCTCGTTTTCCTGCCTGAGGCCGGGCAGATACGTGTCGAGATCGGTGGAGCCGATATAAAGGGACTCAGCGTCGTCCCGGCCCAGCCCCTGCCGGATGCGATCAAGATAATCGCCCAGCGGGGCGCGCGCGGCGGTGAAGTTCATCGCGCCGACCGCTTCGTCGTAGAAGAAGCGGCCGCCGATCGCCGCGGCACCCGTGAAGCCGACCACCTGCCGCCCTGCATCGAAGCGGGCGAGATAGGCCATCGCCGCTTCCGGCCCCTCCCGGCCCGCTCGGACCAGCGGCAGGTCGGCGCCCAGCCCTTTCAGCACGACGGGTTCTCCGCCGGCGATCAGGGCAGCGAAATCGACCGCGCCCCGCCTCTGGCCCTCGAGCGCGCGGACCGGCGGCAGCGCCGTCACGCCTGTTCTCGCCCGGGGTTGTTCGGGTCGATCAGCCGCGACGCATTGCCCAGCGGGGAGGTAGCCCGAAGCGCCGCCTGGCGAAGGCCGCCCGCCGACGCCTCCCGCAGGTCTTGGTGATCGACGTAGTTGAGAAGCACGATGTTGGTCACGATCGGCCCTTCGCTGCCGAAAGAAGAGGGCGGGAGGATCATGCGATCCCCTCCCGCCCCATGCAACCCGGCAGTCGCCGTCAGAACCGGAAGCGGCCGCCGAGCAGGAAGCGGCGCTTCAGTTCCTGCGCGAACCACAGCTGGCGTTCGCTGCGGGCATAGGTCCTGACGCTCGATTCGGTCAGGTTGATGCCCTCGAACGACACCGCGAACTGGGGCGAGATGTCGTAGCTGATGTTCATGTCCAGCTGCCCGAACGCCTTGGTGAACTCCGGGTTTTTCGAGTTCTGGCGATTGATCCCGGACAGGAACTTGTCGCGCCAGTTATAAGCCAGCCGCGCCGACAGTCCGTACTTGTCATAGATCAGCGTCGCGTTGAACGTGTCGCTCAGCCCCAGGAGTGCGAACTGGTCCTCGCTTGGCGGCGCGTCGAGAGCAAAGCCGACATCGCCGCGGACCAGCGTATAGGAAGCCGACACACCGACGCCCGTGTCGCCGAAGAAGTGCTGGCCGGCAACCTCCAGGCCATAGATTTCCGCATCCTTGTTGTTGATCGGCTGCGAGATCTGGAACTGGTACAGAGCGTCGGTGCCGTTGGCGACGACATCGCGTTCACGGTTGATCTGCTGAATGAAGGGGTCATTCAGTGTGCGCGTGGTGGGATTGTAATTTGCCTGGAACTGCTGCGTCGCGCCCGCGGCCGATCCGGTCTGGTCGATCAGCGTCGTCATGATGAACAGGTTCACATCGCTGATGTCGGCGCCCAGAGTCTGCAGCGCGGCCTTGGCAGCGCCGGAGCGCGTGCCTGCGGCACCAGAGCTTGGATCGCGCAGGCCGAACAGCTCGGACGTGCGCTGACCGTTGCCGATGAAGTTGCGGACCCGCTTGTCGAACAGGCCGAGCGAGACATAGCTGTCCGGCTTGTAATACCACTCGAACGACGCATCGATATTGTCTGATTCGAGCGGGATCAGGCGGGCATTGCCGGAGTTCGCGGGCGCGACGCCGCCATTGTTGATCGGACGCGACGGTCCGTTGACGGACGTGGACGTGAACAGGTTGTTGTAATTGGGCCGGGCGATCGTCTTGCTGAACGACAGGCGGCCGATCACGTTGCGCGCCACCTCCACCTGGAAATCAACGGCGGGCAGCAGGTTGTCATATTTGCCGCCATCGCTGAGGAAATCATTCTGGTCGGAGATCACGACCGTGAAGTCGTTGTCCGACACCCAGTTGATCGCGCCCGGCACGGCGACGAGCGACCTCGACCGCGACGTGGTCCGCTCATAGCGCAGGCCCGCGACCAGGTTGGCGGGACGGCCGGCGAGGTCGCCCTTCCATGTAACTTGCGTGTAGGCCGACCAGATCTTCTCGCGGACGGTATTGTCCTCGTTGGTGGTCACGCCGATGGCGTTCGGGTTCGCCCGGCCGGTGCCGGCGACCGCCGCCGCGCCCTGTGTTTCGTAGAAGGGCGACAGCTTGGAATAGATCGTTGCTGCATTGCCGCGGAACGCGATCCGCGAATCGGGATCGTTGCCGGGATTATACTTGTCGAATTTGCAGATCAGGCAGAACGCCTGCAGCTGACCCGGCAATTGCTGCTCGACATCGCCGGGGAAGCCGACGCTCCAATCGCCCAGCGCCTGCTGCGTCTGGACGCGCACCTGCTGCATCTTCGAGTCGCGATAGTTGCCGCCGAAATCCAGCCGGCTGCCGCCGCCAAGGTCCCAGCCGAAGTCGGCGCGGACTTCCTTGACGCGCTGTTCCTGGCTGGTGGCAACGGTACGCGCGACCTGCGTGCCAACACTGTTTACCGTGAGGGGGCCGTTCAGGTTGATGTCCTGAACCGGGATCTTGCCGGAATAATCCACCGAGTGGCCGGCGACGACGTTGGCGGCCAGGCCGACCAGGGTCGAGCTGACGCCATTGGGGTTGTCGGGCCGGCTCGACGCCTTGCTGTAATGCCCGTCGAGGTTGAAGGTGAAATTGCTCGCCAGTTCCCAACGGGCGTTCAGGCCATAATCCTGGAGCCGGTTCTTCTGGGCGCGGTTCTGTGCCTCGAACCCTTCGTCCTTGGAGGTGTTCGGCTCATGCAGGTAGGTCGCGGTCGCGACGACCGGATTGCCGTCAAACGTGATCTCGTCAAACGGACGGCTGAACCAGTTGGACAGATCGGAGCGGACCTCCTGCTGCTTGTTCTGCGCGAACAGCGCATCCGCGGTCAGGGTCAACGTTTCGACAGGACGGAATTGAACCACCGCCTGGCCGTTGATGCGCTCGCGGCTGCCTTCCGCATAATGGTAGCGGCTGTCGTTCGGGATGCCGATCAGCTGGTTGGGATCGGTCGGCGCGTTGTTGATCTTGGTGCTGGTGTTGACGAAGTTGCCCGGCAGCAGCCCGCTATAGGGGATGATGTTCCAGTCGTTGGACGTAGCGGCGATCGAGGTGAAGTTACGCTTCTGGTAGCTGCCGAACAGCGACACGCCGAACCGCTCCGTCGGGTCGGCCCAGCTGAGCACGCCCGACAATTCCGGCGTGATCTTGGACCCGCAATCCAGACAATTGTTTGTGCTGGTATCGTAAACCGCCTTGGCGCCGACGCTGCCGGTCAACCCGCCCTTGCCGTCCAGCGGCCGGCGCGTGACGACGTTGATGGTCGCGCCGATGCCGCCCGAGGGAACGGCCGCACGCCCGGTCTTGTAGACCTCCAGCGTGCG
>CAKTFL010000134.1 GCA_934555855.1 uncultured Sphingomonas sp.
GTCGGCGGTGGTCTCCTGCGCCCAAAGCGGGGTTCCGGCGGTTGCAAGGCCGAGGGCGGCGGCAACTACGTAAAGACGCGACATCATGTTCTCCCTGTAACGATCGTCATGTAACGATCGCCGCTGAACCGCTGCATCGCGCGCCGTATCCCGGCGGTGCGGGGTAGCGATCGTTTCGCACGCGATGGCAACAGGCGGGCAACAATCCGCCACAACGGCACGCCTGATTGGCGCACGGCGGCAACATGGCCTATGTTCTGCTGATGGCCGAAGACCTGTTCGCTTCCCCCTCCACTCCCACCGGCAGTTACGATGCGTCCTCAATCGAGGTGCTGGAGGGGCTGGAGCCCGTCCGCCGCCGTCCGGGCATGTATATCGGCGGCACCGACGAGCGCGCGCTGCATCATCTCGCCGCCGAGGTTCTCGACAATGCGATGGATGAGGCCGTCGCGGGCCATGCGAACCGGATCGAGGTGACGCTGGAGCCGGGCAACCGGCTGACCATCGTCGACAATGGCCGCGGCATCCCGGTCGATCCGCATCCGAAGTTTCCCGACAAGTCGGCGCTAGAGGTGATCCTGTCGACGCTGCATTCCGGCGGCAAGTTCGCGGGGAAGGCGTATGCCACCTCGGGCGGCTTGCACGGCGTCGGCGTGTCGGTGGTGAATGCTCTTTCGACGGACACGGTGGTGGAGGTCGCGCGCGATCGCCAATTGTATCGCCAGCGCTTCAGCCGTGGCCAGACGCTGGGGCCGCTGGAGCATGTCGGCGCGGCACCCAACCGCCGCGGCACTTCCGTCGCCTTCACGCCCGATACCGAGATCTTTGGGCCTGAATTGAGCTTCAAGCCAGCGCGGCTCTACAAGCTGGTTCGCTCTAAGGCGTATCTGTTTGCCGGCGTGGAGATCCGCTGGCGTTGCGATCCGTCGCTGATCGACGGGGATACACCGCCCGAGGCGGTGTTCCAGTTTCCCGGCGGGCTCGCGGATCACCTGCGCGAACAGATCGGCGCGCGCGAATGCGCCACCGCCGACTTCTTTGCGGGGCGTCAGGATTTTCCGGGCGAGCAGGGCCGGGTGGAATGGGCGATCGCCTGGCCGCTCTGGTCGGACGGCAGCTATAGCTGGTATTGCAACACCATCCCGACGCCCGACGGCGGCACGCACGAACAGGGCCTGCGCCAGGCGCTGGTGCGCGGCCTGCGCGCCTTCGGCGAGTTGGTCGGGCAGAAAAAGGCAAAGGAACTGACCGCCGACGACGTGGTGGTCGGCGCGGAACTGATGCTGTCCGTGTTCATCCGCGAACCCCAATTCCAGAGCCAGACCAAGGACCGGCTGACCAGTCCGGAAGCGGCCGGGCTGGTCGAAAAGGCGGTGCGCGACCATTTCGACCATTGGCTCGGCCACAATATGGATCGGGGCAAGGCGCTGCTCGGCTATGTGCTCGACCGGATGGACGAGCGCCTGCGCCGCAAGCAGGAACGGGAGGTCAAGCGCAAGACCGCGACCAGCGCGCGGCGGCTGCGCCTGCCGGGCAAGCTGACCGACTGTTCCGCCGACGATCCCGCCGGCACCGAGCTTTTCATCGTCGAGGGCGATTCGGCCGGCGGCTCCGCCAAGCAGGCGCGCGATCGCAAGACTCAGGCGATCCTGCCGATCCGCGGCAAGATCCTGAACGTCGCGTCGGCAACCAGTGCCAAGATCCTGGCGAACCAGGAAATCGCCGACCTGGTGCAGGCGCTGGGCTGCGGCACGCGCAAGGAGTGCCGCCCCGATAATCTCCGGTACGACCGGGTCGTCATCATGACGGATGCCGACGTCGACGGCGCGCATATCGCGACGCTCTTGATGACCTTCTTCTTTCAGGAGATGCCGGATCTCGTGCGCCGCGGGCACCTATACCTCGCCCAGCCGCCCCTCTATCGCCTGACGGTGGGCGCCAAGTCCCTTTACGCCCGCGACGACGCGCACCGGGCGGAGCTGGAGCGGACGGCGTTCAAGGGCAAGAAGGTAGAGGTGTCGCGCTTCAAGGGGCTGGGGGAGATGAACCCCCAGCAGCTTCGCGAAACGACGATGGACCCGGCGACACGGGGCATGATCCGCATCACGCTGCCGCAGGAATATGAGGAGCGGGCGGGGGTGAAGGATCTGGTCGATCGGCTGATGGGCAACAATCCCGCCCATCGCTTTGCTTTTATTCAGGAAAATGCGGCGAGACTGGATGAGGAGGCGATAGACGCATGATCCGGATCGATCCGGCGCCTACGCATACGACTTCCTGAAGGATGGAAGGTCGCTCACAGCGTCCGTGTTGACGCTGTCCACGCGCTGCCCGTATGAAGCCGATGGGCGGTCCAGTCGGGCCGCCCTTTCTCGTTGGAGAAGAGGAGAAGCCCCGTGTCGATATCCGCGCTCATGCCCGTCTACCCACGGTGCGGGGTGCGTCCGGTGCGAGGCGAGGGCGCCTATCTCTACAGCGAGGACGGACAGCGTTACCTTGATTTTGCGTCCGGCATCGCCGTCAACGCGCTGGGTCATGGCCACCCGCATCTGGTGAAGGCGATCGCGGACCAGGCAGCGACGCTGATTCACGTGTCGAACCTTTACGGCAGCCCTCAAGGTGAGGCGCTGGCGCAGCGGATCATCGACAACAGCTTCGCCGACACGGTGTTCTTCACCAATTCGGGCACCGAGGCGGTGGAGTGTGCGATCAAGACCGCCCGCCGCTATCACTACGCCAATGGCAACCCCCAGCGGCACACGCTGATCAGCTTCAACAACGCGTTCCACGGCCGGACCATGGGTGCGATTTCCGCTACCAACCAGCCCAAGATGCGTGACGGGTTCGAACCGCTGCTGCCCGGTTTCGCTTATGCGCCGTTCAACGATCTCGACGCCGCGCTGGCGCTGATCGACGACAACACCGCCGGCTTCCTGGTCGAAACGATCCAGGGCGAGGGCGGCGTGTCGGTCGGTAGCGACGCCTTCATCCAAGGCCTGCGCCGCGCCTGTGACGAGCACGGCCTGTTGCTGCTGCTCGACGAGGTGCAGTGCGGCTATGCCCGGACGGGCAAGATGTGGGCCTATGAACATTATGGGGTCACGCCGGATATCATGTCGGTGGCAAAGGGTATCGGCGGCGGATTCCCGCTCGGTGCGTGCCTTGCAACCGCCGAAGCGGCCAAGGGCATGGTGATTGGCACTCACGGATCGACCTATGGCGGCAACCCGCTCGCTATGGCGGCGGGGCAGGCGGTGCTCGACGTAATGTTGGAGCCGGGGTTTCTCGATCATGTCGACAAGATCGGCCAGCGGCTGCGCCAGTCGCTGGAGCAGATGATCCCGAACCACGATCACCTGTTCGAGGGCGTGCGGGGATGTGGGCTGATGCTGGGGCTGAAACTGAAGGCGGGTAACGAGCCGCGCGAGTTCGTCGCCCATCTTCGCGACAATCACCAGCTGCTAACGGTCGCGGCGGGCGAGAACGTCATTCGCATCCTGCCGCCGCTCGTCATCGACGAAAGCCACGTCGCCGAGTGCATCGAGCGGCTGAGCGAGGGCGCGCGCACGTTCGCCGGAGCTGCGGACGACTGACACACACGTTCCGTTCGCCCCGAGCTGGTCGAGTAGCTGTTTTCCGTTCCGAGTTTCGGGACAGGGAGGGGGGCTCGACAGGCCGGATCCGGACGGGAAGGGGGACATCGTGCAACTACGTCACTTCCTTGACCTTTCAGATGCCGGCCCCGACGCGATCGCGGCGATGCTGGCCGATGCGCTCGACCGGAAGGCGGCGCGGGCCGGCCGGCCCAAGGGGGGCGCCGATGCCGACGCGCCGCTCGCGGGCCATGTGCTGGCGATGATCTTCGAAAAGAACTCCACCCGTACCCGCGTCAGCTTCGACATGGCCATCCGTCAGCTTGGCGGCACCTCGATTGTCATGGATGCGGGCTCGATGCAGCTCGGCCGGGGCGAAAGCATCGCGGATACGGCACGGGTCCTGTCGGGTTATGTCGACGCGATCATGATCCGCACCGATGATCATGCCAAGGTGGTCGAGATGGCCCGATATGCGACCGTGCCGGTCATCAACGGCCTGACCGACGCGTCGCACCCCTGCCAGGTGATGGCGGACCTGCTGACCATCCTGGAAAGCGGGCGCGCCTTGCCGGGCCTGAAGGTCGCCTGGCTGGGTGACGGCAACAACATGCTTGCGTCGATCATGGAAGCGGGCGGGCTGATGGGCTTCGACGTGGTCGCGGCGTGTCCGCAGGGCTTCCAGCCGTCCGATGCCGATGTTGCGCGCGGACGCGGACGGGCGCGCGTGGTCGGCACGGCGGCGGAGGCGGTCGAGGGCGCGGATATCGTCGTCACCGACACCTGGATCTCGATGGGACAGGCACAGGCCGATACCAAGCTGGCTGCGATGATGCCCTTCCAGGTCGATGAGGCGCTGATGGCCCGCGCCAATCCGGGCGCCCATTTCCTCCACTGCCTGCCCGCGCATCGCGATGAGGAGGTGACGCCGGCGGTGATCGACGGTGACCAGTCGCTGATCTGGGCGGAAGCGGAGAACCGGCTCCATGCCCAGAAATCGGTGCTGCGCTGGTGTTTCGGGCAGATTGGTTGATCCTTTCGGCCTGGATCACCATCTGGGTGCTGTTCCGATAGTCCGTTCGCCCTGAGCTTGTCGAAGGGGGGTGCCGCTCTTCCTGGCAGGGAGAAGGGCAGGGCTTCGACAGGCCCAGCCCGAACGGTGAAACACGGATGAACACGCAGACCCTCGACCTCGACCGCGCGCTCGGTTTCGCCATCCCCGGCCGCCACGCCCGTGGCCGGCTGGTGCGGCTCGGCCCGACGCTGGACGCGATCCTGTCCGCCCATGCATATCCGCCCGTCATAGCGGCGTTGCTGGCCGAGGCACTGACGCTGACCGCACTGATCGGATCGACGCTGAAGGACCCGTCCGGTCAGCTCACCATCCAGTCGCGCACCGAGGCGGGTGTCGTGAGACTGTTGGTGTGTGACTATCGCGGCGGCGAGGTGCGCGGCTATATCGAATTCGATGCAGACCGGCTGGCCGAAGCGCCGGAGGACCCCAGCTTGTTCGCGTTGTTCGGCCGCGGTTATCTCGCCGTGACTTTCGACCTGGCGACCTCAGGCGAGCGTTATCAGGGCATTGTTCCGCTCGATGGCGAGTCACTGACGGAGGCGGCGCAGAGCTATTTCACTCAGTCCGAACAGATCCCGACGCTGCTGCGGGTCGGCATGACCCGGCTGGCCGATGGACGCACGGTCGCGGGCGGACTGTTCCTCCAGCACCTGCCGGAGGGCGAGGAAGGGCGCGAGCGGCTCCATACCAAGCTCGATCATCCCGAATGGGAGCGGATCGCGACGCTTGGCAGCACGACGGGGGCCGATGAACTCGCCGATCCTGCCCTGCCGCTGGAAACACTGGTCTGGCGTCTGTTCAACGAGGAAGATCAGGTGCGCCTGCTCGCCGCGGCCGGACTGTCGCGCGGCTGCCGGTGCACGCCGGAGCATTATGCTGCGGTGCTGTCTAAATTTCCGATCGACGAGCAGCGGGCCATGGCCAATGAACAGGGCGATATCATCGTCGACTGCCATTTCTGCGCGCGGCAATTCCCCGTCCCGGTCGTCGATCCGACTGCCTGACGGGGTGGTTGCCGGCACCACCTGAAAGGCTTAGCGACACATCATCATGTCTGATACGAAGATTGCGGTTGCCCTTGTCTCGGGCGGCCTGGACTCCATGATCTCGGCGGCCCTAGCGCGGGAAGCGGGATATCGGCTGCTTGCGCTGTCAGTGGACTATAACCAGCGGCATCGGGTCGAGTTGGCCGCCGCCGGGCGTGTCGCGGCGGCGCTCGGCGCCGAGCGCCATATTGTGCTGCCCCTGGACCTGTCGCAGTTCGGCGGATCGGCGCTGACGGCGGACATCGCCGTGCCCAAGGATGGGGTGCAACCGGGCATCCCCATCACCTATGTGCCCGCGCGCAACACGATCTTCCTCAGCCTGTGCCTGGGCTGGGCGGAGGCGGCAGGCGCGCGCGACCTGTTCATCGGGGTCAATGCGCTGGACTATTCGGGCTATCCCGACTGCCGGCCGGAGTTCATCGCCGGCTTCGAACGGCTGGCGGAGCTGGCGACCAAGGCGGGTGTCGAGGGAGAGCCGTTCCGTATCCGCGCTCCGCTTCAGACCATGACCAAGGCCGATATTGTCCGTGAGGGCACCCGGTTGGGGCTCGACATGGGGTTGTCCTGGTCCTGCTACGACCCCGTGCCGGCATCCGGCCATGGTGACGACCTGCATTGCGGACTGTGCGACAGTTGCCGGCTGCGGTCCAAGGGCTTCGAGGAAGCGGGCGTGCCGGACCCGACCCGCTATGCCGCGCACGCCTGACG
>CAKTFL010000135.1 GCA_934555855.1 uncultured Sphingomonas sp.
AACCTGGCCGCCGTGATGGACGAATCGCTCGGGATCGCTGGTCTTACCGCGGCCGAGGTGGACTGGGTGGTGCCCCACCAGGCTAATGCCCGCATTCTGGACGCTACGGCCAGGAAGCTTGGCCTTGCCCCGGAGAAGGTCGTGGTCACCGTCGATCGTCATGCCAACACCTCGGCCGCCTCCGTGCCGCTGGCGCTGGACACCGCGGTGCGCGACGGTCGCATCCAGCAGGGCCAGATCGTGGTGCTGGAGGCGATGGGGGGCGGCTTCACCTGGGGAGCAGCAGTGCTGCGGTACTGACATTTTTCCGTGGTCCGTTCGGTCTTCCGAACCGGCGGCCGCTCATGTAGGTCTGCGTGTTGGAGGAATGGGGGATGGGACGATGACCGACGCCGGGACGCTGACCCGGGCCGACCTGGCCGAAGCACTGCATCGTGAGATGGGACTGAGCCGCGCCGATTCCGCGAAGATCGTCGAGCAGCTTCTGCGCGAGATGTGCGAGGCGCTGGGACGCGGCGAGAACGTCAAGATTTCGGGGTTCGGCACCTTCGTGCTGCGCGACAAGGGCGAGCGGATCGGCCGCAATCCCAAGACGGGGATCGAGGTACCGATCGCGCCGCGCCGGGTGCTGACCTTCCGCGCCAGCCAGATGATGCGCGACCGCATCGTCGCCGGGGGTTAACCCTTTCATGCCGGCGGCTCCCGGCAAAGCCGAAGGCGCCTTCCGGACCATCGGGGAGGTGTCGCGCGATACGGGGCTGCCGCAGCACATCCTGCGGTATTGGGAAACGCGTTTTCCCAAGCTCCAGCCCCTGACGCGCGCGGGTGGGCGCCGCTACTACCGCCCGGAGGACATCGCCCTCGTCCGGCGCATCGACGCGCTGCTCAATCAGCAGGGTTATACGATCCGCGGTGTCCAGCAACTGCTGGCGGCGGAGCGGGACGGGCAACCCGGCCCGCCCGTGAACGTGCCGGCCGCGGGCGATGGCGATGTGCTGGACACGCTGCGCTCGGTACGCGAGCTGCTGGTCCAGGCGTTGCGCGACGACGAGGGCTGAACCGCAGGAGAACGTCCCTTCGTCACGCCGGACTTGTTCCGGCATCCACGGTTCCGCATAGGTCAGGCATTGATGGCCACGGCTCAGTGGCCCTCGGAGAAGTCCGGAGTGGCGCAGTCCGTGCGGAGATCTGTCGACTCGCCGGGAGTCCAGCGGCGACTGTCCAGCATCACGCCGAATCGGCCACATTCGATACGAAGCCCGAACGGGAACAGGTGGGTCAGATCACGCCCCTCCCACGACGAAAAAGGGCCGCGGCATCGCTGCCACGGCCCTGTTCGGGTCCCGGACCGACGAAGGATCAGCCCTCGTAGTCGGCGCCCAGATTCTGGTTGCGCGGCGGTGCGGCCGCAGTGAGGCGCAGCGCCTCGGCCGATGCCTGCAGGCTGCCGACCGCATCCACCTCGTCATCGTCGTCGATCTGGACGCGCTGGAGGCTGGACACCACCGACTCTTCCAGCTGGTGAGGCCGAACGGTTTCCTCGGCAATCTCTCGCAGCGCGACCACGGGGTTCTTGTCCCGGTCGCGGTCGAGCGTCAGCTCGGCGCCGCCGGAGATCTGCCGCGCCCGCTGCGCCGCGAACAGCACCAAGTCAAAACGGTTGGAAATCTTGTCGACGCAATCCTCGACGGTGACGCGCGCCATGGACGCACTCCTTCAACTTACGATGCGGAGAAAGACCGGCGGGTAGACGCACCCCTGGCCAAAGTCAAGAACGGGAACCTCTCGCCTTGCGGCCTTGCATGGCCTCCGCGACACGGCCAAGAACGACCGGATGGAGCAGCCCTCCGCCCAGCCGAGCTTCGCGGTCGACGGTAATTGCCTGACGCTGCTCGACAGCGGCCCGGACCGGCTGGAGGCGCTGCTGGCGCTGATCGACGGTGCGCGCGACAGCCTGAGGCTGCTTTACTACATCTATGCCGACGACCAGTCGGGGCGGCGCGTCAACGACTGTCTGGTCGCCGCAGCGCGCCGCGGCGTCCGCGTCGCCCTGATCGTGGACGGCTTCGGCAGCGAAGCGGCGGGCGACGCGTTTTTCCAGCCGCTACGCGATGCGGGCGGGTCGGTGTGCCGCTTCCTGCCGCGCTGGGGGCGGCACTATCTGCTCCGCAATCATCAGAAGCTGGCGCTGGCGGATGGCGGAACGGACGCGACGAAGATCATCATCGGCGGCTTCAACGTCGAGGGCGACTATTTCGGCACCCCCGCCGACCATGGCTGGCGCGACCTGGGATTGATGGTCGCAGGCCCGGCGGCGACGCGCATGGCGGCCTATTTCGACACGCTGGATGCGTGGGTTCGGGCACCGAGGCCGCGGCTGCGGCAGCTGAACCGGGCGCTGTCACGCTTCAGCGAGGACAAGGGCGGGCTGCGCTGGCTGATCGGCGGGCCTACCCGCCGCCTGTCGCCCTGGGCCCGGGCCGTGCGCCACGACATTCGCCGGGGACGCCGGGTCGACATCATCGCCGGCTATTTCACCCCCAGCCCCACCATGCTGCGCCGCCTGGACAAGGCCGGCCGGCGGCCCGGCCAGACGGTACGGATCGTCACCGCCTCCAAATCGGACAATGACGCCACCATCGCGGCCGCCCGGTTTACCTATGCGGGACTGCTTCGCAAAGGGGTCCGGATCTTCGAGTATCGCCCGGCCAAATTGCACACCAAGCTCTACTGCATCGACGACGCGGTCCATATTGGATCGGCCAACTTCGACATGCGCAGCCTGTTCATCAATCTGGAGCTGATGCTGCGGATCGAGGACCGGGCCTTTGCCGACCATGTCCGCCGCTATGTCGACGGCGAAGTCGCCCGGTCGGAGGAGATCACGCGCGAAGTATACCGGGCCGGCACCGGGCCGGTACAGCGCATCCGCCAGTTCCTGGCCTATCTGCTGATCGCGGTACTGGACCCGCAGATCTCACGCGGGATCAATTTCGGGATCGGGCGATAGAGTTAGGTCGAGCGATGCCCGGCCGCTCCCCCGATCAGTCCTTCCACGCCCAATAGAGCTGGGCCGGGGGCACGTTCCACCATTCCATGTCGATCTGCGACCAGTGGGGGACCAGATAGTCCTTCACCTTCGGGTTGAACTGATACACCAGAAAGGCGCCGCCGGGCCGCAGCGCGTCGTGCGTCGCCGCGGCGATCGCTGGCCCGACGCCGAGCGGCAGGGTGGAAAAGGGCAGGCCGGACAGGACATAATCGGCATGGTCATGGCCATGGTCGGCGATGATCTGCCGCACGTCCGCCGCCGAGCCGTGCACCGCGGCGAAGCGGCTGTCGGTGATGGTGTGATTGAGATAGCGAATGAAATCGGCATTGGTGTCGATCGCGATCAAGGTCGCGTCCGGCGCCATCCGCTCCAGGATCGGGCGGCAGAAGGTGCCGACCCCCGGGCCGTATTCCACGAACAGCTTGCACGCCGACCAGTCGACCGGTCCCAGCATCTTGCGGATCAGCTTGTCCGAGGACGGGATGATCGACCCTACCATCACCGGATGCTTCAGGAATCCCTGAAAGAACATCTGCCAGGGCGAGGGTACACCCGCCGGGCGGGATTGGCTGCGGCGGCGAGCGGCGGTGGCGGTCGAGGGGGGCATGAGTATCCTGTGTCTCCGGTCGTCACACGGCGCGGGACTGCCCCCGTCGCACGTTTGACAAACATGTTTCAAGCACCGGGGTTGCACGAAAGCCGGCCAGGCGTAAGCCGGACCTATGGCTAACGAGCGCATCGGGCTGACCGCCGTGACCTTCGTGTCACACCGGACCGCGGTGGACGAGCCGGGCTATCTGGCCGCGTCCGCGCAGATGGAGGCACTCGCCGCCACGCAGCCGGGGTATCGCGGCTCCGAAAGCGCCCGCGGCTCGGACGGATGCGGGATCACGATCAGCTATTGGGCCGACGATGCCGCCGCGCGCGCCTGGCGCGACCAGCCGGATCACGCCGCAATCCGCGAGATGGGGCGCACCCGCTGGTACGATGATTACACCCTGACGGTCGCGACTGTGACCCGCGCCTATCGCTGGGCGCGGGACTGACCATCGACAGACCCCCAGCAGCCACCCCGACCTCGTGCCGGGGTGACATCAGGGTCAGTTCGTTCCCTTTGACCCCCTCGGGGTCAGCTGACCGGGGCTGATGAATCCGATCGGCTGGATCGCCGCCGCGTCCTGCTTCAATCGCGCGGCGATCTGTTCGTAATCGCGCTCCATCTCCTGCGTCACGCTGGCGCGCGATTCGGTCAGCGCTTCCTCGAAATCGTCCTGATAGACCTCGCGCGCGCCGGCCGACCGCCGCAACGCGATCAGGCCAGCGCGGCGGACTACGTCCGACAGATCGGCGCCCGTGAAACGGTCGGCCCGTGCCGCGATGCGGTCGAGGTCGACGTCGCGCGCAAGCGGCATCTTCTCCGTCTGGATGTCGAGAATACGGCGACGTCCCGCCTGATCGGGCACGCCGACATAGATCAGCTCGTCGAAGCGACCGGGCCTGAGCAGCGCCGGATCGATCAGGTTCGGCCGGTTGGTCGCGCCGATCACCACCACCGACTGCAATTCCTCCAGCCCGTCCATCTCGGCGAGGATGGTGTTGACCACGCGCTCCGTCACCTGCGGCTCGCCCATGCCGCCGCCGCGCGCCGGCACCAGGCTGTCGAGTTCGTCGATAAAGATCACGCACGGCGCCACCTGCCGCGCGCGCGCGAACAGACGGGCGATCTGTTGTTCGCTTTCGCCATACCATTTCGACAGGAGGTCGCTCGACTTGGTGGCGATGAAGTTCGCCTCCGCCTCGCGCGCCACCGCCTTCGCCAGCAGCGTCTTGCCGGTGCCGGGCGGGCCATAGAGCAGGAAGCCCTTGGCCGGGCGGATGCCGAGCCGGCGGAACGCATCCGGGTTGCGCAGCGGCAGTTCCACGCCTTCCTTGAGCCGCATCTGCGCATCGTCGAGGCCGCCGACATCGTCCCAGCGCACGGTGGGCGCCTGCACCATCACCTCGCGCATCGCCGACGGCTGCACGCGCTTCAACGCTTCGAGGAAATCGTCGCGCGTCACCGACAGCGTGTCGAGAACGTCGGCGGGAATGGTGCCTTCCGACAGGTCGAGCCGCGGCATGATGCGGCGCACCGCCTCGATCGCCGCCTCGCGGCACAGCGCGGCGAGATCGGCGCCGACGAAGCCATAGGTGGTGCGCGCCAGTTCAGACAGGTCGACCCCGTCCTCCAGCGGCATGCCGCGCGTGTGGATGCCCAGCACCTCGCGCCGCCCGCGTTCGTCGGGCACGCCGACCACGATCTCGCGGTCGAAACGGCCGGGCCTGCGCAGCGCTTCGTCGATCGCTTCCGGCCGGTTGGTGGCGGCGATCACCACCACGTTGGCACGCGCTTCCAGCCCGTCCATCAGCGTCAGCAGCTGCGCGACCAGCCGCTTCTCCGCCTCGCCGGTCACGTTGCCGCGCTTGGGCGCGATCGAGTCGATCTCGTCGATGAACACGATCGAGGGCGCGGCCTTGGCGGCCTGTTCGAACACCTCGCGCAGGCGCGATTCGGACTCGCCATAAGCGGAGCCCATGATCTCCGGCCCGTTGATGAGAAAGAAGTCGGCGTCCGATTCGTTGGCGACGGCGCGGGCGAGCCGCGTCTTGCCGGTGCCGGGCGGGCCGTAGAGCAGCACGCCCTTGGGCGGATCGACGCCCAGGCGCTGGAACAGCTCGGGATAGCGCAGCGGCAGCTCGACCATCTCGCGCAGCTGGTCGATCGTGCCGGCCATGCCGCCGATATCGTCATAGGTGACGTCGGCGCGGCGGGTATCCCCCACCTCTTCATATTCGGCGCGCAGCTCGACTTCGGTATTCTCGTCGATATGGACGATACCCTTAGGCGTGGCCGACACCACCGCCAAGCGAATCTCCTGCAATGCATAGGCCGGCGCATTGACGAAGCGCTGGATGGCGGGATCGACGACGCGCTGGTGGCCGGCGGTGGCGACGACATCGCCTTGGACGAGCGGCCGCCCGTAAAAGGTACGCTGGATCGCGGCCGACGAGCCCTGGAGGCGCAAATTCTGCTGAGCCGGGGCGAAGACCACCCGCGCCGCCGGCTTGGACACCGCCTTGCGGATCTCGACGAAATCGCCCGAGCCCACGCCAGCATTGGCGCGCTGAAGCCCGTCGATGCGGAGCAGCTCGAGCCCTTCATCCTCGGTATAGGGAAGCACGGCGCGGGCGGGCGTGGTGCGCTTGCCGACAATCTCGA
>CAKTFL010000136.1 GCA_934555855.1 uncultured Sphingomonas sp.
CTTGCCGGTGTACTTCACGTACAGCGCGTTCATCCGGTCCTTGATGCGCTGGATTTCCTTGGCCTGGATCTGGATGTCCGACGCCATGCCCTGCGCGCCGCCCGAGGGCTGGTGGATCATGATGCGCGCGTTGGTCAGCGCCACGCGCAGGCCCGGCTCGCCGGCCGCCAGCAGGAAGCTGCCCATCGACGCCGCCTGGCCGATGCACACCGTGCCGACGCGCGGGCGGATATACTGCATCGTGTCATGGATCGCCATGCCCGCCGTGACGACGCCGCCCGGCGAGTTGATGTACATGAAGATGTCCTTCTTCGGGTTCTCGGACTCGAGAAAAAGCAACTGGGCGGTGATGAGGCTGGCCATGCCGTCCTCCACGCCGCCGGTCACGAACACGATGCGCTCGCGCAGCAGGCGGGAAAAGATGTCGAACGAGCGCTCGCCGCGGTTCGACTGCTCGATCACGATCGGCACAAGACCCGCACTGGTAGGCCGGAGACCGAGGCCGGCATTGGCCAGGGGTGCCGCAAAGTCGCCGGTCTCGAACGGATTGTGCATGGATGAACTCTCTTATGCCCTTTTGAGAAAGCCTATGTCGCGTGGCCGTGAGGCGAGTTCAACCCCCGGCCGAGCGAGGCGGCACAGGTGGCGAAGTTTCCGAAATTTCCGGCATAGCGACATGACGAGGATCGCTTCGCCTTTCGGCGGATGAGGAAGAACGGAAGGTGGTGGGCGCACGCAGCATGGTTCCGGTATGGCCTGAAGTCACCCTGTAGGACAGACGTTTCTCTCGCCGCGACGATGGTCGTCACCCCCGACCCGTTCCGGGGTTCGCCGCCCGGTTCGGATGGCATGAGGCCGGGTCAGAAACCCGGCGCGGGCAGTTGCAGATAGGCGAGCCGCCGCACCTCGCGCCGTCCGTGTACCACCGTGTCGAGGATCAGCCCTGCGAAAAAGGACAGTGCCGCAAGGATCACCAACCCGGTCGCCGCGATCGCGGTGGGAAAGCGCGGCACCAGGCCGGTCTGCGCGTAGGTGATGACCAGCGGGATCGCGAGCGCGACCGCCAGCAGCGCCAGCAACAGTCCCGCCGCCCCGAAGAACAGCACCGGCCGCTCGATCCGGTACAGGGTCGCGATGGTGGTGAGGATGCGCCAGCCGTCGCCATAAGTGGACAGCTTCGACGCCGACCCCTCGGGCCGCGCGAAATACGGCGTCTCAACTTCTCCCACCGGCATCCGCAGTTCAAGCGCATGGACCGAGATTTCCGTCTCGATCTCGAACCCCGCCGACAGCGCGGGAAAGCTCTTCACGAAACGGCGCGAGAATACGCGATAGCCTGACAGGATATCGGTGAAGCTGCGGCCGAACAGCCGTGACAGCATCCCGGTCAGCAGCGCATTGCCGAGACGGTGGCCGCGCCGATAGGCCAGCATTTCCTCGCTGACCCGGCTGCCCACCACCATGTCGAGCCGTTCCGCCAGCAACCGATCCACCATTACCGGCGCGGACGCGGCGTCGTAGGTAGCGTCGCCATCGGCCATGACATAGATATCGGCGTCGACGTCGGCGAACATGCGCCGGACCACCGCTCCCTTGCCCTGGATCCGCTCGCGCCGGACGATCGCGCCGGCGCCGGCCGCGACCTCCACCGTCCGGTCGGCGCTGTTGTTGTCGTAGACATAGATCGTCGCGCCCGGCAGCGCGGCCCGAAACGCGGCAATGGTCTGCGCGACGGCGGTTTCTTCATTGTAGCAGGGCAGCAGGACGGCGACGCTTGGGATCATGCGTCCTCCTTATGCGCGCGGCGGGCGGAGTTCGAGCGGCTTTGTGGTTCGGATTTCCCGCCATCGTTGCCGGACCGACAAGAAATGAACAGCCCGTCGGCAGGCTCGGGGCGAACGGCTTGGGCGATCGCGCCGGCAGTCGACGAAAAAAAAGGCGGCTGCCGGATCGTGCCCGGCAACCGCCCCTTCCACTATCGCATGTCGCGACGATCGCTCGGGGTCATGCCTCGTCGGGCTTGGCCTTCTTCGCGCGGGCCTTCTTCGCCGGCGCATCCGCGCCTGCCGCAGCTTCCTCGGTCCCGGCCTCGATGGGAGCCGCCGCTTTCTTGGCACGGGGCTTCTTGGCCGGAGCGGCTTCGCCCGGCTCTACCTCGGCGCCTGCGTTATTGTCCTTGGCGACCGGCTTGGAACCCTTCTTCGCCTTGGCCGAAGCCTCTTCGGCCGCAACCGACTGGTCGGCCGCCGGAGTGTCGACCTCGGCATTCACCTCGGCAGCGGTCGCCGCCGCATCGGTTGCGGCGTTGCCGTGGTCGTGCCCATGATCGTGGTCGTGGCCATGATCGTGATCATGGTCATGGTCATGGTCATGATTGTGGATGTGCGTGCCGGTCGCGAAGCCGTCCTCGCTCTCGATCGCCGCTTCCAGCTCCTCGCGCGTGGTCTCGCGGTCGGTGATCTCCGCCTTGTCGAACAGGAAGTCGACGACCTTGTCCTCATAGAGCGGCGCGCGCAGCTGGGCGGCGGCCATCGGCTCCTGCTGGACATACTGGATGAAGCGCTGGCGATCCTCGGGGCCGTACTGCTGCGCGGCCTGCGCGATCAGGCGGTTCATCTCCTGCTGGCTGACCTCGACGCCATTGGCCTGGCCGATCTCCGACAGCAGCAGGCCCAGGCGGACGCGACGCTCGGCGATCTTGCGGTAATCGTCGCGCTCGGCCTCCATGTCGGCCATCGCCTTGGCCGGGTCCGCCTCATGGCTCGCCTCATGCTCCAGCTGCGACCAGATCTGGTTGAACTCGGCCTCGACCATCGAGGGGGGCACCTCGAAGTCGTGACCCTCGGCCAGCTGGTCGAGCAGCTTGCGCTTCATATGGGTGCGGGTGAGGCCGTTATGCTCCTGCTCGATCTGCCCCTTCAGCAGGCCGCGGAGCTGTTCCAGGCTCTCAAGACCCAGGTTCTTGGCGAGCTCGTCATCGATCTGGCTTTCACCGGCGGTCTTCACCGACTTGATCGTGAGGTCGAAGGTGGCGGGCTGGCCAGCCAGTTCCTTGGCCTGGTAATCCTCGGGGAAGGTGACGCTGATCTGCTTCTCCTCGCCCGCCTTGACCCCGACCAGCTGGTCCTCGAAGCCCGGAATCAGGCGACCCGAGCCGATCTCCACGGCCATGTCGGTGCCGGTGCCGCCCTCGAACGCGACGCCGTCCGACGTCTTGCCGACGAAATCGACCGTGACGAGGTCGCCGGTCTCGGCCGCCTTGTCGTCGGCATCGTCCCAGCGCTTCGACTGGTCGGCGAACTTCTTGAGCTGCTCGTCGACCGGCTCGTCCGCGACAGGCACCGTCAGGCGCTCCAGCTTCAGATTGTCGATGGCCGGGCTGGGCACCTGGGGCAGCACTTCAAGCGCGACCTTCACCTCCGCGTCCTTGCCGCGCTCATAGCCGTCGGCGAGCTCGACCGAGGGCTGCATCGCGGGACGCAGGCTGTTCTGGGAGATGACATCCTGCACGCCCTGCTGGATCGCGCTGTTGAGCGCATCCTGGGCCAGCGCCTCGCCATGGATCTTGCGGACCAGATTGGCGGGGACCTTGCCGGGGCGGAAGCCGGGCATCCGCACCTGCGGAGCGACCCGCTTCACCTCGGCATCGACCTTGGCGTCGATGTCGGCTGCGGTGATGGTCAGCGTGTAGGCGCGCTTCAGCCCCTCGTTCAACGTCTCGACAGTCTGCATGATCGGCCTTTGATCTGGAGAAATCTTTTCAGGGCAGCCCGCCTGCCTCGGGCGGGACTGGTGCGGGCGAAGGGACTCGAACCCCCACATCTTACGATACTGGAACCTAAATCCAGCGCGTCTACCAGTTCCGCCACGCCCGCATGAGAGCCCGCCGTTGGGCGCGCGTCTATACCAGTGTGGCGCGCAGGAGCAAGCGGGCTGCACATCAAGGGCAACCCGCCCGCGTCAGGCGCGTTGTTGTGGGTGAAGGAGACCCCATGATGGCTACCCAGCCCCCACCCGAAAGCCCCGTTCCCGACTCCCAGCCGGTGCAGCCCGACAGCCCGCCGCCGGAGGTGACGCCGATCGGCCCCGATATCGACCAGCCCTCGCCCGGCATCTTGCCCGGCGATCCCGGCACAAGCCAGCCGGCGGAGATCTGACGCGATGGCCGGCACCGATCCCAATCAGCCCGATCGCGAGGACGATCGTCCCGACATCCAGCAGGTGGTCGAGGCCCGATCGGACGCGGTTGCCCGCGGCGAAGGCGGCTCCGAGCCTGAACCGATGACCGCGACCGGCGATTTCGACGGCAACAGCGGCACCGGCGGCGAGGTCAAGAACCAGGACCTGACGCAGCAGTAGCTGCCGGCGTTCCCGCCAGGGCGGGGCCGCAGACCTATTCACCACCCCGGCGAAGGCCGGCGTGGTGAACAGGCTTTTTGTACCCTAATTCAGGCAGGTTGAGGTAGCGCTCCTTTGGTGCCCCTGTGAAGGCGGGGTCCAATCTGAGCCCCCGGCTTCGCGGGAGCACATGGAAGCCGATCCGCACTGCTTCAACCTGCCTGGATCAGGGTCTCGCCAAGCATCCAGCAAATCAGGGCTTCACCCGCCGGGCGGTGATGATCCTCACCGGAGCAGCCGGCACCTCGCCCTTGAATGCGCCGCGCAGGGTCGCGGTCGGCGACACGGGCGCGTCGAGAATCTTCGTCACGACGTCCATGCCCTCGACCACCCGGCCGAAAGCGGCATAGCCTAAATTGTCGCCCGGCTTCGACGGGTCCGCGTCGAGCCCCGGCTGGTCGCCGACCGAGATGGTGAACTCGCCGCGCGCGGTGCCCGGCGCGAGTCGCGCGGTGGAGATGGTGCCGCTGAGATGCCTGATGCCGGTCTGCGTGGTCGGCTCATGCCTGACCGGCGGTAGCGACTTTTTCGGATTGCCGTTCAGCCCGAACTGGACGAAGCCGAAATTGGCCTGGACCTTCACGTCGCGGTAGAAATTGGCACCATCCAGCCGCTTCGTATCGACATAGCGAAGGAAGTTGGCCGCGCTGATCGGCGCGTGGGCCGTGTCCGCCTCGATCACGATCCGGCCGGCGCTGGTCTCCAACGCGACACGCGGCAGCAAAGGCGAGACGGTCTCCGTCGCCGTCTGCTGGGCGGCCGCGGGAAGGCTGAGCAGCCCGCAGGCCAGAGCACCGATCCACGTCTTCATCACCCGCCCGTCTCCCATGCCGTCACTCGAACCGCAGATACACGTCCTGACCGAACTCCGCACGCGCGTCATCGAACACCTGTTCGGCGCGACGAATATAGGCCAGCTCTTCGGGCGGCATCCCGGCGCTGTGCCGGACCACAAGCTCGAACGGTGCGGTCAGCGCATTGTTGCCGGCCAAGCTGTCGAACAAGGCATCCAGGTTGCCGCCGACCCAATCGGGCGCGCCGAGCCGGGGCAACAGGGCGGCGTAGAAATCGGCACGCGTCCGCCAGTTACTGGCGTCGAGGTCGATGCGCGTCACCGCCCGGTTCTTTCGATCAACCCAACGCCTTCTTCAGCAGCTCGTTCACCACCGCCGGATTGGCCTTGCCGCCCATCGCCTTCATCGTCTGGCCGACGAAGAAGCCGAACAGCGCCTCCTTGCCGCCGCGATACTGTTCCAACTGCTTCGGGTTGTTCGCGATCACCTCGGCTACCACCGCCTCGATCGCGCCGGTATCGCTGGTCTGCTTGAGCCCGCGCTCCTCGACGATCGCACTTGGCGCCTGGCCGGTTTCCAGCATTACCTCGAACACCTGCTTGGCGAGGCTGCCCGACAGGGTACCGTCGGCAACCAGTGCGAGCAGCTCGGCGGCCTGTGCGGGGCCGACCGGGCTTTCCGCGATGCCCTTGCCGATACGGTTGAGCGCGCCGAACAGCTCGGACGCTACCCAGTTGGATGCCTGCACCGGCTGTGCGCCCGCTTCCAGCAGCGCGTCGAACCAGCGTGCCGTCTCCACCTCGGCGGTCAGCACGCCCGCATTATAGGGCGTGATGCCAACGGCCTCGTAGCGGTGCCGCTTGGCATCGGGCAGCTCTGGCAGGCTGGCGCGGCATTCCTCCAGAAACGCCTCGTCCAGCTCCAGCGGCAGCAGGTCGGGGTCCGGGAAGTAGCGATAGTCATGCGCGTCCTCCTTGGAGCGCATCGAGCGGGTCGCGCCGGTGTCCGGGTTGAACAACCG
>CAKTFL010000137.1 GCA_934555855.1 uncultured Sphingomonas sp.
GTTCAAGACTCAGCTGGCGCAGGTGATCCCGCATCTGCGCGCGTTCGGTCGTTCGCTTTCCGGCAGCCGTGATCTGGCCGACGATCTGGTTCAGGAAACGCTGCTCAAGGCATGGGCCGCGCGCAAGCGGTTCCAGGCGGGCACCAACATGCGCGCGTGGACCTTCATCATCCTCCGCAACCTGTATCTCAGCCAGATGCGCCGGGCGCGGTTTAAAGGCGAATGGGACGATCTGGTCGCCGACAGAATCCTTGCCGCGCCCGCAAGCCAGGACCGCCATGTCGAACTGGGTGACATGCAGCGCGCGCTGCTCCATCTGCCTCAGCCTCAGCGCGAGGCGCTGATCCTGGTCGGTGCGGGCGGGTTCGCCTACGAGGAAGCGGCGGAAATCTGCCAGGTCGCTGTCGGTACCATCAAGAGCCGCGTCGCGCGCGGCCGCGTTGCGCTGGAGGCCATCTTGAGCGAGGGCCGATTGCCTTCGCGTCGCGAGCACGAATCGAACCCCGATGTGACCGCACTCGATACGATCATGGGTGACGTGGACGCGCTTAGCCGCGGCCGCTGAGAAGTTTCGGGCGAATGCCGGCGTGACGTGGCGTGCCGGCCCCAGTCATTGCTGCCGGCTAGTTCGGTCCAGCCGCTCGATCACGGCGCACATGTCATCGGGAAGGGCGGAGGGACGACGGAAGACATGGCATAGCGCATGGCCGACCGCGTCGGTCGGCCGGGGCGCGCGCACGACATGCGTCGCTTCGCCTTTCCTGCCGACGGTTGATCGTTCGTGAACCATGGCTGTATGAACGACTAACCTCGCGCAATGTTTCATCTCACGTTCCTCCCCCGAGAAGCAGCCGGGACAGTGTCCAGATGTCGCGACCGTGACTGAGCCCGGCAACCCGGCCCGTGGTGAGCCCGACTGGGCGGGCGCGGTCGGCCGTGCGGAGGCACATTCTCCGTTTCTGGCAAACCTGCTGGCCCGCGACCCGGAAGCCAGAAGCTTGTTGCTGCAAGGGCTTACCCCGTCGGATTATGACGCAAACCGGGGCGCAGGCCGGGCCGAGCCGGTCGGCCGCCGGCTGCGGTTGGAACGGCGGCGGTTGGCGCTGGAAGTGGCGATCGGCGACCTGGCGGGCGCTTACGACCTGACCGGCGTTACCGGCCGGCTGAGCGACTTCGCTGATCGTGCGCTGGACGAGGCGATTCGTGCCGCCATTCTTGAACGCGTGCCCGGCGCCGATCCGGTCGGACTGGCCGCCATCGCGCTCGGCAAGCAGGGGAGCCGCGAGCTCAACTACTCGTCCGATATCGATCCGATCCTGCTGTTCGACCCGGCGACTTTGCCCCGGCGCCCGCGCGAGGAGCCGGAAGAGGCAGCGGTGCGGATCGGTCGCCGTGTGGTGGAGCTGCTTCAGACGCGGGACGGCGATGGCTATGTGCTCCGCGTCGACCTGCGCCTCAGGCCCTCGCCCGAGGTGACGCCCATCGTCCTGCCCGTCGAGGCGGCGATCGCCTATTACGAAAGTCAGGCACTGCCATGGGAACGGGCGGCGTTCATCCGCGCGCGGGCGGCGGCGGGGGACCGTGCGCTGGGGCAGCGCTTTCTCGACGCGATCCGGCCATTCGTGTGGCGGCGGGGACTGGACTTCGGAGCACTGCGCGAGATCCGCGACATTTCGGCGCGGATCCGCGATCATCACGCGCAGGGACAGCGGCTCGGCCCCGGCTATGACCTGAAACGCGGGCGAGGCGGCATCCGCGAGGCGGAGTTCTTCGCGCAAATCCACCAGCTGATTCACGGCGGCCGCGACCCAGCCCTGCGGGTGTCGGCCACGCGCGACGCGTTGTCGCAGCTGGCGGAGGCGGGGTGGATCGGCCGGGCCGATGCCGAAACGCTGATCCGATCCTACACGCTGCTGAGGACGATCGAGCATCGGGTGCAGATGGTCGACGATCGCCAGACCCACGCCCTGCCCACGGGAGAGGCGCTGGACGGCGTGGCGCGGCTGCACGGGCTGGAGAACGGCTCGGCCTTGGTCGAGCTGATCCGCCCGCATGTGGAGGCGACCGCGCGTATCTATGACGCGCTGGACGATGATCGCAGGCCGGCCCTGTCGCGCGATCCGGTGATGCTGTCCGAGGCGCTGGCGGAGCTGGGGCTCGCGGATACGGGCGCTGCCGAGAGGGTCGCCCGCTGGCGTGACGGTGCCTATCCCGCCCTGCGGAGCCCCGCCGCTCGCGAGGCGCTGGAGGCGGTGCTGCCGGGGCTGATGGCCGCCATGGCTGGCGCGCCCGATCCGCGCGAGGCACTGATCCGGTTCGACCGGATGCTGGAACGGCTGCCGAGCGCGGTCAACGTGCTGCGCCTGTTGGAGGCGCGACCCGCCCTGACCGCATTGCTGGCAGCCATCCTCAGCCATGCGCCCCCGCTGGCAGAGGCGCTGGCGCAGCGGCCGGGGCTGCTCGACGGGCTGATCGATGCCAGCGCGCTGGGGCCGGTGGGGTCGGTCGAGACGCTGGCGGCGGCGATGCGGGGCGGTGATGCGGGCGCGGATTATGGCGCGCGGCTCGACCATGTCCGCCGTATCGTGGGAGAGGCGCGGTTCGCGCTGGGCGCGCAGGTGGTGGCGGGATCGGCCGACCCGCTCACGGTCGCGGCCGGCTATGCGCGGGTGGCGGAGGCCGCGACGGAGGTAATCGCCGCCGCAACTGTCGCGGAGTTCGAACGGGCGCATGGCCGCGTGCCGGGCAGCGAGCTGATGATCCTGGCGCTCGGCCGGTTCGGGGGCGGCGCGCTGACCCACGCGTCCGACCTCGACCTGGTCTATCTCTTCACCGGCGACTTCATGCTCGACTCCGATGGGCCGAAGCCGCTGGGGGCGACGCTCTATTACAATCGCCTGTGCCAGCGAGTGACGGCGGGGCTGTCGGTGGCGACCGCCGCGGGGCCGCTCTACCCGGTCGACACCCGGTTGCGACCGTCGGGCGCGTCGGGGCCGCTCGCGGTGTCGCTCGACTCGTTCGAGCGGTACCAGCGCGAGGAGGCGTGGACCTGGGAACATATGGCCCTGACCCGGGCGCGGCCGGTGTTCGGCTCGGCCGAGGCACGGGCGGCGGTTCAGGCGATCATCGACCGGGTGCTAAGCGGCGAGCGCCCCGCGCGGGACATCCGCGCGGATGCCAGGACCATGCGAAACGACATGGCCGCCCACAAGCCACCGCGCGGCATGCTTGACGCCAAGCTGCTGCCGGGCGGGCTGGTCGATCTGGAGTTCGCGGTGCATGTCATTCAGCTCATGCACCGCGTCGGCTTCGACCCGGAACTGGGCCGTGCGGTCGAACGATTGGTGCGACAGGGGCTTGTGCCGCCGGGCCTGCGACGCGCGCACGACCTGCTGACCCGGCTGCTGGTCACCTTCCGACTCGTGGCGCCCGATGCCGCGGAGCCTGCGCCCGCGACCCGCGAGCTGATCGCGGCGGCGGTCGGCGAGGCCGATTGGGAGGGCGTGGTTGCCTCCCTGGCGACGACGCGGCAGGAGGTCGCCTCTGTCTGGGCAGCGGTTTCGGAAGGTGGAGATGAACGAGGGTGATGCGATGCCGCCGGTCGGCGTGACGTTGGCCGACGGCACGCGGATGATGCTGGGCGACCTGCCGCTACCGGCCGTGATCTACTTCTACCCCAAGGACGCAACCGCGGGCTGCACGCGCGAGGCGCAGGAGTTTTCCGCGCATCGCGAGCATTTCGCGGCGGCGGGAGCGAGCGTCATTGGTGTGTCGCGCGACAGCCCGGCCAGCCACGCGAAGTTCATCGCCGGACAGGTGCTGACCGTGACGCTTGGTTCGGACGAGGACGGCAGCGTCACCGAGGCGTTCGGCGTGTGGGGCGAGAAGCAGATGTACGGCCGCACCTATCTGGGGATCGAGCGGGCGACCTTTCTGTTTGGGGTCGATGGCCGGCTTGTGCGCGCCTGGCGTAAGGTGAAGGTGCCGGGCCATGTTGATGCCGTGCTGGAGGCGGTGCGCGGGCTATGACCTCGATCGCGCAGGCGTGCCGCGCGGTGCTCGACGCAGGCGATCCGCTGGTGAAGGTGAAGGCGGCGCGCTGGACGGCAAGGCAATGGCGACGCGGCGGGCTGTCCTTCGCGTTCGACGTGGCTATGCCGGACCGGCCGGCGCGCCCGGCTGAGCCCGAATTGCTGCCGCCCAACCGGATGCCCAAGCGCGGCAAGGGCGGGTCGGAGCGGGGGCGGACCGCGCTGATCCATGCGCTCGCTCATATCGAGTTTGTCGCGATCGACCTCGCCTTCGACATGGCGGGGCGGTTCGGGGCGGGGTTTCCGCGCGGCTTCGTCGACGACTGGATCGCGGTGGGGGCGGACGAGGCGATGCACTTCGCGCTGCTCGACCGCCGGTTGAAGACGCTGGGCAGCCGCTACGGCGCCCTGCCGGCCCATGCCGGGCTGTGGGAGGCGGCGACCGGCACCGCGGCGGACGATCTCGCCCGGCTGGCAGTCGTGCCGATGGTGCTGGAAGCGCGCGGGCTGGACGTGACGCCGGAGACCGTGGCGCGCTTCCGTGCCGCCGGCGACGAGGCGAGCGCGGCGATCCTCCAGCGGATCTACACCGACGAGATCCGGCACGTGTCAGTCGGCACCCGCTGGTTCCTTCACGGCTGCGTGCGCGACGGAGTCGGATCGCCCGCAACTCATTGGCAGGGGCTGGTGACCCGGCATTTTCGGGGTGGGTTGAAGCCGCCGTTCAACGACTCGGCGCGCGAAGCTGCCGGTCTGACGCGGGACTATTACGTGCCTATTGCGTCATCCTGAGACATTGCATCAAACCATGAACCGTCAAGCGCGGGTGGGGCTGCGCCGACAAACGGATCAGAGTGCCGAGCCCGAAGGGGCTGGCGCACGGCATGTTGAGGGCTGATGAGCAAGCTTCCCGTTTCGCTGGCGATGGTTACCGCCCTGGCGCTGGGTGTCACCGGCATGGCCCGCGCGGCCGAGGGCGACGGGGGCGGGCGGCCCGCAGTGGGTGGCCCGCTGGTCCCCGCCGCGAGCGCGGCACTCGCCCGCGAGGTCAAGTCCGACCAGCAGTTCCGGTCGCTGTTCATGAGCTGGAAGAAGCTCGACACGGTGGGTCAGCCGGGCCTGGGCGGTCAGGGGGCCATCGCCATCCCGTCGGTCCAGCCGGTCGGCAGGCTGAGCTACACCAGCAATTTCGGCATCCGTTCCGATCCGTTCCGCGGCACCGCCGCCATGCATGCCGGCGTCGACATCCCCGGCCCTGTCGGCACCCCGATCTATGCGACGGCCGACGGCATCATCGACCATGCCGCGCGTCAGGGCGGCTATGGCAACATGGTCGAGATCAATCACGGCAAGGGCATCGCCACCCGCTACGGCCACCTGTCGAGGATCCTGGTCGATGACGGGCAGAAAGTGACACGCGGCCAGTTGATCGCGCTGATGGGCTCGACCGGCCGCTCGACCGGCCCTCACCTCCATTACGAAGTCCGTATCGACGGCCACGCCGTGAACCCGGTGCCGTTCCTGACCACCGCCGACTATCTGCTGGCTGCCAAGGACCAGTCGGTTCACGCCATCCCGGTGTCGGTCAGCGGCCCGGCGCCGCAGGACTGAGAAGAACGAGGGGGGCGGACGACCCTGCGGTTGTTAGCGACCCCCGCCCGGCCTACATCCTGTCCATGGCCACGCTTGCACCAGAAATCGTTTTGACCCCCGCCGCTGCCGCCCGCGTCGCAGCGATCGCGGCGAGGCAGGGTAAGCCCGCGATCCTGCGCCTGGCCGTCGATGGCGGCGGCTGTTCCGGCTTTCAGTATCGCTTCGGGTTTGCGGATGCGGCCGAGGCCGACGATGCCGTCGCGGAAACCGACGGCGTCCGGCTGGTGGTTGATCATGTCAGCCTGGACCTCGTTAGGGGCTGCTCGGTCGATTATGTCGAGTCGCTGGGTGGTGCGGCCTTTCGCGTCGAGAACCCAAACGCGGCGTCGGGTTGCGGCTGCGGGTCCAGTTTCTCCGTCTGACCGCGGTTGACGGGGCCCGCTCGCTGCCTCACCCGGGACGGCGAGCAGGAGAAGCCGGTGAAGATCGTCACCTATAACGTCAACGGCATCAAGGCGCGATTGCCCCGGCTGCTGGAATATCTGGCGGAGGCGCAGGCGGATGTGGTCTGCCTCCAGGAACTGAAG
>CAKTFL010000138.1 GCA_934555855.1 uncultured Sphingomonas sp.
CCCTGGGACAGGTCGGCAACCTGCCGGTCGTGCTGATCGAGGGCGACCGCAGCCAGGATACGCCCCACGCCCGGCGCTTCGAATGGGACGAGCTGAAGACGGCGTATAACGGCCGAGCCGTTCGCACCCGCGCCATCGCCAACGGCGGCATGGAGACATTCGAGCCGCCCTTCCGCGGCGCGATCGTCATCGCCCAGAACGCGCCGGTCGAGGCGTCGCCGGCACTCCGCGAACGCATCATGGCGATCGACATCGACAAGTCGCTGTTCAGCCCCGCCGGCAAGACGGCCGGCGAGCAGCTGTCCCGCATGGAAATGGACGACCTGTCCGGCTTCATCGTCCATGTCGTCCGCCGCGAGACCGAGATCCTGAAGGCGTATCGCGAGGCGTTCGTCGGCCACGAAAAGCGGATGCTGGCCCATCCAGGCATCCGCAACGGTCGTCTCGCCAAGAATCACGCCCAGCTCGCCGCCATGCTCGACGCCATGCGGCTGGTCGTGAAGACGCTGACGGACGGCCAGGTCGCCGAGGCGCAGGCGTTCATCCTGACCATGCTTGAACAGCGCCAGCGCGCGATCGAGACCGATCACCCGCATGTCGAGCGCTTCTGGGAGATCTTCGACCACCTCCGCATGGTCGAGGGCGCCAACACCGAGCGCCCGGTCGATCACAGCCGCAATCCGGAGCGGATCGCGATCAGCCTGGTGCATTTCGAGCAGCGCTGCGCGGACGCCCGCCTCGACCTGCCCTGCACCGTCACCGAACTGAAGCGTCACCTGAAAAGCAGCAAGCGCCGCAAGTTCGTCGAGACCGGGAGCGTCAACTCCTGGCTCGGGAAGACCGTCAATTGCTGGATCTTCCGCAACCCCGACCACCCCCAATCCACCCGATGACCACCCACCCGCTGAAAGGAGCCACCATGCTGCCCTTTACCCCTCCCGCGCGCCACATCGACGCCGACTTTGCCGCCAGCCTGACCCAGCCGCTCACCCCGGCCGGCTACCTGACCCTGCGCCGCGAGGCCGCCGGCTTCTCGCCGGAACAGCTCGCCCGCGCGCTGGTCATGCTCGACGATCACCGCCGCCCCCTCCCCTGCCGTCGCCTGACCCTGGAACAGGGCCGCACCCGCTATCGCAGGATGCTCGACCTGGTCCGCCTGCTGGAACGCCGGGGCAGCGTCACCCGCTGCCGCGACACCCTCGCCGCCATCGCCAGCCTCTTCCCCTTCGACCCCGCCGTCTACCGCGCCCTCGTCGACGCGCCGGCCGACAGCCACCCCCGCATCTGCCGCAGCTGCGGTTGCAGCGGCCATGATGCCTGCATCGACCATCACGAAAATGTCTGCCGCTGGGTCACCCCCAAGATTTGCAGCGCCTGCGTCAGCCAGATCGGCGCCAGCCTGGCGGTGGCCGCATGACCAGCATGACCATGCGCGTCGCGCGCGGCGCGGGCGGCGAGGTCCGTCACGTCCCTACCGCCTTCACCCCGCCGGCCAGGAAGGGCGGCGCGAAGAAGCGCCATGTCCCCGACCCCATCAAGACCAACGGCGAAAGCGCGGCCGAGGAGATCCGGCTCCTGCTGGAGCGCTTGGAGCGTCTTCACGAGGAGAAGCAGGGGATCGCCGACGACATCCGCGACGTGGAAGCCGAGGCGAAGGGCCGCGGCTACGACCCCGCCGCCCTGAACGCCATCCGCAAGATCCGGCTCAAGCGGAAAGAGGAATACCAGGAAGAGAGCGCCATCCGGGAGCTCTACATGCAGCATCTGGGGATGCTGTGATGACCCGCCCCCGCTGGTCCAACGACCACGCCCTGCTCGCCGCCGTCGCCAAGCACCTGGTCCCGATCGAGACCGAGGAGATGCGCCAGCTGGTCACGGCCGGTCACGTCGGCCGCCCCACCGGCCTGGCACACGTCCGCGCCATGCGTGCGGTCGCGACCGGCTGGACCGCGCTCGCCGCGATCGAGCCCGAGCCGCCCCACCTTTATGACGGCGACCAGGGCGGCGCCTGGCCTTTCGAGCGCCGCCAGGCGCTGGAACGGGCGCTCAAGGGCGCCCAGGCCCGCGCCGCTGGCGACCCGCACGATCCCGAGCTCGCCGGCATCGCCGACGCCGTCGCCACCCTGATCTGGTGGGAGACGGCCGACCCGTCGGCCCGCTTCCTCGTCGACACCACCATCGCCTGGCGCACCCGCCCGGCCCTCACCCTTGGAGTAGCCGCATGACCATCACCGTGATCCATGGCGCGCCCGGCACAGGCAAGACGCGTCACGAAGAGCATCTGCGCGAGCACTATGGCTGCGCGCGCATCCTGGACGAATGGGACCCTAAGGGCGTGACCAGGCAATCTGTCCGCCCCCGCCACGGGGACTTGGTGCTAACCCAGTGCAGCCCCGAGACCATCCGCCATCACCTTGGCTCCGCCGCGCGGATTGTGAGCATCGAGCAGGCTCTGCGCGCGATCGGCGGTGCCGCATGATGCACGTCTACATCGACCAGCGCGAAGCCCGCCGGCGCGAGATCGACAACCTCGACGCCGTCAGCCGAACCCGCGCCCTGACCGAGACCGAGAGCCGCCGCCTCGAAAGCCTCCTCAACCGCGAACGCTACGCCGGCCATTCCGCACGGCGTCGCAAAGGGAAAGCCGCATGACCCGCTACGCCGCCACGACGGATGTCAGCAGCACCCGCTCCCGCGAGGAGATCGAGCGCACCCTTGAGCGCTATGGCGCCGACCAGTTCCTCTACGGCTGGCAGGACAGCGCTGCCATGGTCGGCTTCCGCATGAACGGCCGCCAGATCCGCTTCATCCTGGCGATGCCGGGGAAGACCGAGCGCCGCTTCACCCACCACAGCCGTGGCAAGCGCACGCCCGATGCCGCTCTGAAGGAATGGGAACAGGCCGTCCGCCAGCGCTGGCGCGCCCTCGCACTGGTTATCAAGGCAAAGGTGGAAGCCGTCGAGAGCGGCATCAGCATCTTCGAAGACGAGTTCCTCGCCAATATCGTCCTCCCCACCGGCGAAACGGCCGGCGCCTGGATGCGCCCCCAGATCGCGGAGGCATACCGCGTCGGCACCATGCCCGCCCTCCTCCCGATGCTGCCAGCGCCGAAGGAGGGTGCATGACGCGCCCCCTGTCCTTCGACGACTTCATCGCTCTCCGCTACCTTGAGCAGCAGGGCTCGACGATGACACATCACGTCGCGCGAACGCTCGGCTACGAGCGCGTCCATGGCGGCAGCGCCACGCGGAAGGCACGGACGCTCCTGCGCCGGCTCGAGCGGTGGGGCTATGTCGCCGGCGAGCGCGTATCGCTGCATGGTAATGTCCTCTGGTACGCGATCACTGACGCGGGCCGGGAGGCCCTGGCCTGATGCCCATCTCCCCCGAGAACGCCGCCCGCTACCCGGCTGACTGGCCCGCGATCAGCCTCCGCATCCGCAAGCAGCGCGCGGGCGATCGATGCGAATGTCAGGGCGAATGCGGCCATGACCATGGCGGGCGCTGCCCCGAGCTGGACGGCCGGCCGCACACCATCACCCGCTCGCCCGTCGTGCTGACGGTCGGCCACCTCCACCACGATCCCGAGCGCTCGGCCGACGACGAGCTGCGCGCCTGGTGTCAGCGCTGCCACCTCGCTTACGACCAGGCGCACCACGCCGCCAACGCGCGCCGGACTGCGTCGCTGCGCCGGATCGATGCCGCGTCCACGATCGAACTATTCGGCGGTGATCTTGGCGACCGGACTCGCCAGCCGGTGCCGCTGCCCGACGTGAAGCCGCTCCCTCCGGCCGAGCCGGCCGCCTGGCCGTTCGGTGACCTGGTCCCGCACCGCTACGGCGCGATCCTCGCCGATCCGCCCTGGCGCTTCCTCAACCGCACCGTTGCCGGCGAGAAGAAGAACCCCGTCGCCCATTACCCGTGCATGTCGCTTGCCGAGCTGGCCGCGCTCCCGGTCGCTCGTCTCGCCGCGCCCGACTGCGCGCTGGTCATGTGGGCGACGGCGCCGCTCCTCCACCGCGCGATCGAGCTGATGGCGGCCTGGGGCTTCACCTTCAAGAGCGCCGGCACCTGGGCGAAGCGGTCCCGGACGGGCCAGCGCTGGACGTTCGGCACCGGCTACGTCTTCCGCTCGGCCGCGGAGTTCTACCTGGTCGGCACGATCGGCAAGCCGCGCGTCCTGTCCCGCTCGATCCGCAACCTGATCGAGGCGCCCGTGCGCGAGCACTCCCGCAAGCCCGACCAGCTGCACACCGATGTCGAGCAGCTCTACGCCGGCCCCTACGCCGAGCTCTTCGCCCGCCAGCGCCGCCCCGGCTGGAACGCCTGGGGCAACGATGTGGAGCGGTTTCCCGAAGCGGCCGGGAGTGTCCAATGACCCGGGTCGTGAAGGTCTCGGGTGATCGCATCGAGTTCGCCTTGAGGATTTGGGATGGCGAACGGCGCGCCCATGTCGATCTCCATGGCTGGGTCACGCGCGACATGCGACTGCATAGCCCGAGTGCTTCGATCCCCTTCACCGATCGGGATGGACGCCACGCCGGCTGGCTCTGCGCCAGCATCGGCTCGAATGGCCCCGGCAACCCGCGCCGCCACAGTCTACATCGCGATATTCGAAAGCTGCTCAAGCCATGAAGACGATAAAGCTCAATATCGAGGTAATTGTCAGCGCCGAGGTGACTACCGCTTGCCTCAAAAACGAGGTGAAGGCCCGTCTCTCGGGCGGGCAGACGGCTGTAGCCTTTCGCAAGGGCACACAACCGGACCCGGACCGCGTTCGGCAAGGCACGATCGATTGGAGCAGGGTCAAGGTGACCCAGAAGCACGGGAAGGGATGACCGACCTCCTCACCCCCGAGCAGGCAGCGGATCGCCTGCATATCTGTACCAAGACCTTGCGCCGACTCCGGCGCGAAGGTCACATTCGCTATGTCGCCATCACCGACCGCAAGACTCGATACCGGCCGGAGGACTGCGATGAGTTCGTCGCCAGCCGCGCCCGGAAGGCCCCTGAATGTCCGTCTACAAGCCGCAAAAGTCGCCGTATTGGCACTACGATTTCGTCTGGAAAGGTCGTCGCTTTCACGGATCGACAGGCGCGAAAAGCAAAAGGGACGCGCTAAGAGCCGAGGAGATTGAACGGGCTAAGGCCCGCAACGGCGGCAATGCGCGCCCGCCGATCACCTTGGATGAGGCATCCGGCCTTTACCAGGATAAGGTCGAGGACCTCCCGAGCTGGCCGGACGCCGAGCGCACCATCAAGGTGTTGATCGCCGAGCTGGGCGGCGACCGCCTGCTGTCCGACATAACCCAGCGCGATCTGCTCGCCCTGGTCGCCAAGCGCCGCAACGGCCGCGCCAACGCGTCGGTCAACCGCGAGATCGAGGTGTGGCGCGCCGTGTGGCGCTGGGCCGCCAAGGCCCGCTACGACGCCGGCGAGATGCCCGATTGGGGCGCCCTGTTCCTCAAGGTCCCGTCGAAGGCGCCGCGCGAGCTGAGCGCGACGGAAGAGACCGCCCTGTTCGACGAGATCCGCAGCGACCTGTTCGATTTCTGCGCCTTCGCGCTCAAGACCGGCTGGCGGAAAAGCGAAGTGCTCGGCCTGCGCTGGTCGGACCTCGACCTCGGCGCGCGTTCGGCGTCGACCAAGATCAAGGGCGGCGACGTCGTGCGCCGGCCGCTCACCCAGGACATGCTGGTCATCATCGCCAACCAGCCGCGGGTGACGCCGTTCGTCTTCACCTACAAGGCCGCCCGCACCAAGCCCGCCTTTACCGACAAGCTCGGCCGCAAGCACCCGGCGCGCAAGAAAGGTGATCGCTACCCGATGACGGAGACGGTGATCCGGCGCCCCTGGGCCGCGGCGCTGGAAGCCGCCGGCGTCGAGGGCTTCCGCTTCCACGACCTGCGCCACACCCGCGGCACCCGCATCCTGCGCGCCACCGGAAATCTGAAAGCCGCCCAGCGCGCCCTGGCACACAAGTCGATCAAGACCACGCTGCGCTATGCCCACGCCACCGATGACGACGTGCGGCAAGCTCTAGATGCAAGCGAGTCCCGGACTATTCCCGAACCGGGTACGGGGCAGGTGCGAAAAGCCTAGGGTTTCCGCCGCTCACAGCCACCCAGACGCGCACCGTGTAAACGAG
>CAKTFL010000139.1 GCA_934555855.1 uncultured Sphingomonas sp.
GATAGGGATTCCCCTCATCCTCGTATTTCTGCCGGACGGGCGCCTTGAAAGCTTCGGCCTGTTCGGGCGTCCAGACATCGGCGTCGCGGTGAACGGTCGCGAGCACGCTCGCCGCATGCTCGCCGCCCATGACGCTGATCCGCGCATTGGGCCAGGTGAACAGGAACCGGGGCGAATAGGCCCGACCGCACATGCCGTAATTGCCTGCGCCGAAGCTGCCGCCAATCAGCACGGTAATTTTGGGCACGGAGGCAGTCGCGACGGCGGTGACCAGCTTCGCGCCATGTTTCGCGATGCCTTCCGCCTCATACCTGCCGCCGACCATAAAGCCGGAGATGTTCTGGAGGAACAGCAGCGGGATGCGGCGCTGGCAGGCAAGCTCGATGAAGTGCGCGCCCTTTTGCGCGGATTCACCGAACAGCACGCCGTTATTGGCGAGGATCGCCACGGGTTGCCCCCATATCTGCGCGAATCCGCAGACCAGCGATGCGCCGTACAGCGCCTTGAACTCGTGGAACTCGGAGCCGTCGACCAGCCGCGCGATCACCTCGTGCACGTCATAGGGCGCGCGCACGTCGGGCGGGACGATGCCGTACAACTCCTCCGCGGCATAGCGGGGCGGTCGGGCAGCTGCGCTCGCAGCGGCGGCATCCTGTTGCGGAAGCGTGGCGACGATGTCGCGGACGATGGTCAGGGCATGATCGTCATCCTCGGCGACATGATCGACCACGCCCGAGCGGCGGCCATGGGTTTCCGCGCCGCCCAGTTCCTCCGCGCTGATGACCTCCCCCGTCGCCGCCTTTACCAGCGGCGGGCCGGCGAGGAAGATCGTTCCCTGCCCGCGCACGATCACCGTCTCATCGGCCATGGCGGGGACATAGGCGCCGCCAGCGGTGCAGCTGCCCATCACGCAGGCGATCTGGGCGACGCCCTCCGCCGACATCTGCGCCTGGTTGAAGAAGATGCGGCCGAAATGGTCGCGGTCGGGAAAGACCTCCGCCTGATGCGGCAGGTTGGCGCCGCCGCTGTCGACAAGGTAGATGCAGGGCAGCCGGTTCTCGCGCGCGATCTCCTGCGCGCGCAGGTGCTTCTTGACCGTGAGCGGGTAGTAGGTCCCTCCCTTCACCGTCGCGTCGTTGCACAGGATCATGACCTGACGCCCGCAGACGCGGCCAAGGCCGGCGATCAGGCCGGCGCCCGGCACCTCGCCGCCATACAGCCCGTTCGCGGCGAGCTGGCCGATCTCCAGAAAGGGCGAGCCGGCGTCGAGCAGTCGCTCCACCCGGTCGCGGGGCAGGAGCTTGCCGCGGGAGGCGTGACGCTCGCGGGCCTGTGCGCTGCCGCCCAGCGCCGCCCGGGCGACACGCGCGCGCAGCTCTTCGGCGAGCGCGCGGTTGTGCGCGGCATTGGCGCGGTACGTATCCGAGGCGGCATAGACTGCGGTCGGGAGAACGGGACCCATGGGTTAAACGTTCCTGCCGCTCATTGGGCCACCTTCTCGTCCGCACCGATCAGTTCGCGGCCGATCAGCATCCGGCGGATCTCGTTCGTGCCGGCGCCGATGTCGAGCAGCTTGGCGTCGCGTAGGAAGCGTTCCACCGGCCAGTCCTTCGTATACCCGGCGCCGCCCAGCGCCTGCACCGCCTCGCCCGCGACGCGAAAGGCGTTTTCGGAGGCGAGCAGGATCGCGCCGGCCGCGTCGAAACGGGTGGTGCGGCCCGCGTCGCACGCTCGCGCCACGGCATAGACATAGGCGCGAGCGCTGTTCAGTGCGACGTACATGTCCGCGACCTTGGCCTGCATCAGCTGGAACGCGCCGATCGGCTGGCCGAACTGGCGACGCTCGCGCAGATACGGGAGCGCCACATCCAGGCACGCCTGCATGATGCCGAGCTGGATGCCGGCGAGAACGGTGCGCTCGTAATCCAGCCCGCTCATCAGCACGCCGACGCCGCCGTTGACGGGACCCATGACGTTGTCGTCGGGCACCTCGCAATCGTCGAACACCAGCTCCGAGGTAGGCGATCCGCGCATCCCCATCTTGTCGATCTTCTGGCCGATGGAGAAGCCGGGCATGTCCCGCTCGATCAGGAAGGTCGTGATGCCGCGACTGCCCTCGCCCGTCTTGGCATAGACGACGAGCGTGTCGGCATAGGCAGCGTTGGTGATCCAGAATTTGGTGCCGTTCAGCAGGTAGCCGCGATCGGTCTTCACCGCCTTCAGCTTCATCGACACGACGTCCGACCCAGCCGACGCCTCCGACATGGCGAGGCTGCCGACATGCTCGCCCGAGATCAGGCGGGGAAGATATTTCGCCTTCTGCTCAGGGGTGCCCCAGCGGCGGATCTGATTGACGCACAGGTTAGAATGGGCGCCATAGCTGAGGCCGATCGAGGCGGAGGCTCGCGCCACCTCCTCCTGCGCGACGACATGGTCGAGATATCCGAGCCCCAGGCCACCATCCGCCTCGTCCACCGTGATGCCGTGCAGCCCGAGTTCGCCCATCGCGGGCCACAATTCCTCGCGTGGGAACCAGTCCTCCGCGTCAATTCGCGCCGCCAGAGGTGCGATCCGGTCGGTCGCGAAGCGCCGGGTGGTGTCGCGGATCATGTCCGCGGTCTCTCCAAGGGCGAAATCGAAATCGGGGGTCACCCGCCTCTCCTTCTTGTTATGGAGACGAGTCGTATCCGATGAAACGACCGGATGCTAGCGGGCCGCGGCTGCGTGCGTCACGCCGCGCCGGCCAGAAGCGGGTGCCGCGCCGCTTCGCGCAGATGTTCCTCCAGCTCGGCGGCACGGTGAGCGGCGGTATGCTCCGCCAGAACGCGTATCTGGCCGGCACGACCGATCGCATCCCCATCCGCGCCGGACAGTGCGGCCGTCACGTCGTCGGTTGTGTCCGCGAGGATGATCTCGTCCTGCGGCCGGAACAGCGCATCCAGCCCGTCCCAGCGGTCAGAGATGATCGGGCAGGCGCAGGCCGCCGCCTCGAACAGGCGGACCGACGGCGACCAGCCGGCCGCGATCATGTCCGCACGCGTGACGTTGAGCGTGAAGCGCGAGGCCGAATAGAAGGCGGCGTGGCCCGCGGGCGGCAGATGCTCGATCCGCTCGACATTCGCCGGCCAGTCGATCGTGTCGGGATATTGCGGGCCGGCGACCACGAAGCGCTTGTCCGGCATGGCCCGCGCCGGTCCAATCAGCAGCCGCTCCAGTGTCGGCTGGCGGTCGTCGCTATAGGTGCCGAGATAGGACAGGTCCCATGTCTTGGCCACGTCCAGCGGGCGATAGGCGGTAGCGTCGACCGAGCAATATAGCGGCCGCGCGGCGGGCGAGCCGTAACGCCGCTCGATCAGCCCCAGCGTCGGCCCGCCGGTGAAGGACAGATAGACGTCATAGCCCGGGATCACCGCCGGCGAGAGATATTCGAAGTCGCCGCGCGCCAGCTTCGCCAGCGTTACCGGCGTGTCGATGTCGTAGAAGGCGCTGGTCCGCGCGACCTCCTGCACCATGTGCGCGACGGCCACCCCGTCCGGCACATAGGACCCGACCATCACCGCATCCGCCTCCGCCAGCTCCGGCGTGAAGCGCGCCAGGTCGTTGATGTCGGTGTAGAACTTCAACGTGCAGAAATCGGGATCGGGCAGGTCCCGATGCGAGGCGTACCAGGGCACGTCGCGTTCGAGGAACAGAACCTCATGCCCGCGATGGGCGAACGCCTTCAACAGCGCGCGGAACGTGGTGGCGTGGCCGTTGCCCCAGCTGGAGCTGAGAGAGAGGCCCAGGACGACGAGTTTCACGACCGAGCCTCCCTTTGTGCTCCCGCGATCCCGGGAGTCCAGACTGGGTACCAGCCTTCGCGGGTACACATGGTGGATGCGGACCGCTCCATCACGCCGCCGCCCGGTCGCGGACCAGGTGCTCGGTCCACAGCGCATGAACCTGTTCCCCGCGCAGGGCGTAGGTATGTTCGGCCAGCACACGCTTCAGCGCGGCCTGACCGATGGCCTTGGCCCGGTCGGGCGTCAGGGCGGCCATGTGATCGGCGACGTCCTGGCCGTCGCGCGCGACCAGCACTTCCAGGTCGGGCTTCAGGAACTGCTCGATTCCCTCCCAGGCGTCAGTGATCAGGCAGGCCGCGGCGCCCGCCGCCTCGAACACCCGCGTAGCGGGCGAGAAGCCGATATTAGCCATCGAGTCTCGCGCAACGTTCAGCACCGCCTTGGGCGTGCAGTTGAACGCGTTGTGCTCGGCTGTGTAGACGTGGCCGCGATGACGCACGTTCGCCGGCATCGCCTTCGTCTCCCAGCCATTGCCGCCGATCAGGAACTGACGATCAGGCAGCAGGCCCGCCGGCTTCAGGAAAAACTCCTCCACGCGGCGCTCCCGGTCGGGCAGGCGATTGCCGAGAAACGCCAGGTCGCAGGCGAAGCGCTCGTCGGGCGCCACGGGATGGTGGGTGTCGGGATCGAGCGCGTTGTAGACGGGCACGCACAGTGCCGCGCCGAAGCCGGTATATGCGTCCACCACCGGCGGCCCGCCACCATAGGTCAGCACCATGTCGAGATCGGGCAGCGCGCGCAGCACCGGATGGGAGGGGTCGCCCCGCATTTCGTCCAGCGTCGCGGCGGCGTCCACGTCCCAGAAGATCTTGAGCGCGCCGGGGCGGGCATGGCGGGTGATGCCGGCGATCAGCTCCGCGTCGAACACGCCGACGCCACTCGCCTTGATGACGATATCGGCCTTGGCCGCTTCCGCCAGGACGCCGTTCAGCGCCTCGGTCGTGGCCCGGTAGACAACGCTTTTCGCATAAGCGGGCGGATCGATATCGCGATGCTGCTGCCGGTCGAAGGCATCCGGCTCGTAGAAGGTGATGTCATAGCCATGGCTCGCCAGCGCGCGCAGGATGCCGCGATAGTAAGTAGCGGCACCGTTCCAATAGGACGACACCAGGCTGGACCCGTAAAAGGCGATCCGCCGACCTGAGCTTGTCGGATGGTTCATGCGGCACTCCGGATGGTGGGCGTGTCGAGCTGGGCGGCGATGCCCAACAACTCGTCAACACGATGCGCGCAGGTGTGGCGCGCGTGGATTGTTTCGAGGCCCTTTGCGACGAGCGAGGCCCTGAGGGCCGGATCGTCGCGCACGGCGGCAAGGTGGCGGGTCATCTCCGCGCCGTCACGCGCGACCAGATAATCCTCACCGGGACGGAACAGATGCTCGGCATCCTCCCAGGGCGCGGAAACCAGCGGGATGCCGCAAGCCAGCGCCTCGAACACCCGGATCGTGGGAATGCCGGGCAGGATGCTGCTGTAGAAGCGCCGGGGCACATGGACGGTCGCCAGGTGCCGCGCGAAGATTTCCGGTGCCTGCGCGTTCGGCGCCCAACCATGATAGCGCGCGCCATGCCGCGCCAGCATCGCCCTCGCCTCTTCGGGATAGCGCACGCCGTAGATATCGAGCGGCAGGCCGGCCTCAGCCGCCGGACCGAACAGGAACCGCTCAAGCTCCGCCGTCCGCTCGCCATCGCCCCAATTGCCGATCCAGACCAGGCCGCTGCGCTCGCGCTCGTCGGCTGGCGGGTGAAACAGGCGCGTATCGGCGGCCTCGTGCCAAGTCCAGACATTGGTCCAGCCCCAGTCGCGATACACCTGCGACACCGTTTGGCCGAAGGCGAGAACGCCGTCATAGCCCGACAGATCGAATGCCTGCATCTCGTGCGGGGCGCTGACGACGCGGTGATGAGTGTCGTGGAACAGCAGGCGAAACGTTCCGCCGCTCGCCCGCAAGCGGCCAATCGCGGCTACGAGCGCGGGCTCGTTCCATTCATGGACGACCACCAGATCCGCATCATCGACCAGCGTAGCCGGATCGGTACCGGGTGCAAAACTGGTCGAGGACAGCTCGGGATAAGCGCTCGCATAGGGTGCCAACCCCGCCTCGCCGGCATCGGCGAGCAGGTTCTGGAGGCTCCAATTGCCGGCGGGTTCATAAACTCGGACGTCATGGCCGCGGGCGACCAGGTCGCGCAGCACGCCGCGCAGGAAATGGGCGTTGCCATGGTTCCAGCAGGAGCTGAGCGAATGGGTGAAATAGGCGATCTTCATGCCGCGCGGGCCTCTCCCTTGCCGAGCAGGCG
>CAKTFL010000140.1 GCA_934555855.1 uncultured Sphingomonas sp.
GTCGGGGAGGCTGGCCGCTGCTACTTCCGCGGGACGGGCGCGGAGGCCTGGCGCCGCTGCCGCCGCGAGCCGGGCGGGACGGCTCGCCGCTGCTGCTGGCGCGAGGGGGGCGCGACGGCCTGGCAGGTCGGGAGGACTTGGCGGTGTCTGCATTCGGCGAGCGGCCGAACTTTCGCGTGTTTCCTTCGTCTTCCCGGCGCGGGCCAGCGTCCAGTGCCGCCGTTTGAGGGCTGTTCCGCCGCTGGGTCCTTCCCCTTTGCTGACCAGCGTCGACGGGCCGGGATGGGCGGTCGGCAGCTGAACTCCGGCCTTCGCCGGGGTGGCGGGGAGTCGTGGACCGACGAGAAGGCTTCGCCTGGCGATCACGCGTCCCCTGGCTGGGAGGAGCGCCCTGCCGAGAAGAAGCGACGCGTTCAGGACGGCTTCCCCGGGCCGGTCCGGGGAAGCCGCCGGCGGACGGCTTGGCAGATGGCATATCCGTCATGGTGGCGTCTTGCGGCGCCCGGACCGGCGAGGCGGCGATCGGATCGAATGGACGCGAGCGCTTGCCCGTCAGCGTCTGGCGGAAGGCGATCAGGTCAGCCTGCCTCACCTCGCCCATCTCGCCTGGCGCGAGTTCGCCTAACAGGAACGGTCCATAGCGGGTGCGGATCAGCCGGCCGACCTGAAGCCCGAGATGCTCGAGTACCCGGCGAACCTCCCGATTCTTGCCCTCAGCCAGGGTCAGCTCGATCCAGACATTGGCGCCGGTCCGGCGTTCGAGATTGGCGTCGATCTGCCCATAGCGGACGCCCTCGATCTCGACGCCCTCGATCAGTTCCTCCAGCTGCGCCTGGCTGACCTGGCCATAGGCACGCGCCCGGTAGCTGCGCTCGACGCCCGTCGCCGGCAGCTCCAACTGACGCTTCAGCTCCCCATCGGTAGTGAGGAGCAGCAGGCCCTCGGTATTGAGGTCCAGACGACCGACCGGCACCACGCGCGGCAGGTCCGCTGGCAGCCGGTCGTAGATGGTGGGTCGCCCCTTGGGATCGCGCTCGGTGACGAGCAGGCCGATGGGCTTATGATACAGGAACAGCCTCGCGGGCGCGGGCGCCGCCACCGGCTTGCCGTCCACCGTCACGCCGGCGAGCGACGCCAGCACGGTGTTGGGCGTGGTCAGCGCAGTGCCGGAATGGGCAACCCGGCCGTCGGCGATCATGCGCTCCACTTCCCGGCGCGATGCCACGCCGGCGCGGGCGAGCAGCTTTGCGATACGCTCACCCCGGCGGGCGGGGGCGTCCTGGTCGCGGCGGGTCGTCATCGGCGTGCCATAGCCAAGAAATTGCACAGGCGCGAAAATATTTGCGTCGCGTTATGAACAGTCGCGTTATCGCCGCTCAGGGCTGGCTCGACTCGGCGAGCCCAAGAAAGATGGGGACGATCCGGCGAATGCTGTTCGGACGCAAGAATCGGGCGATCGTTCGCCTGCTGCTCGTAGAAGACGAGCCGTTGATTGCGTTCGACAACGAGCATTTCCTGTCCGACGCCAAATTCGACGTTGTTGCTACGGTCGACAAGGTCACCGACGCGCTGAGCGTGATCGAGTCGGGCGAGCCGATCGACCTCGTGCTGGTTGACGTGGCGCTGGCCGATGGATCGGGCGTGGAGGTGGCGCGTGCCGCCCAAGCGCAGGGCGTGGCCGTGCTGTTCGTCACTGGCAATTGTCCGGTGGAGGCGCCCGACCTGGCGGACGGGTGCCTCGCCAAGCCCTATGCCCAGCGCGACCTGCTCCAGGCGATCACCGCGATCGAGGCGACGCGTGAAGGGCGGCCGGTAAAGAAGGTACCAGCCGGATTTCGCCTGTTCGATCGCCAGGGATAGCGACCGATCGGGCTTCCCTGTCGTCCGTTTGCCGCTAGGGTCGCGGCCATGACGGATCGGCAAGCGGTATCTAGCGACGGACAACGGCACTGGATCGATGGGATCCGCCCCTATGTGGAACGCGAGCCGCTCGCGGCGTTCGGGCTGGGCGTGTCCTCCGGTTTTCCCTATGCGATGATCGGCGCGACGCTGACCACGCGGCTCGCGCAGGACGGCATCGACAAGAAGACCGTGACCGCGTTCACGCTCGGGTTTCTGGTCTATAATCTGAAGCCGCTTTGGGCCTGGATGGTGGACGGCGTCAGGCTACCGGTGCTCGGCGCGCTGGGGCAGCGGGTGTCCTGGCTGATCCTGGCGGGTGCGATGGTGATCGCGGCCGTCCTGAACCTGGCGGTGGTCGATCCGCGCGCGAGCATCTCCGCGACCGTGATCGCGGCGCTGCTGGTCGGCTTTGCCGGCGCCACCTATGACATCGTGATCGACGCCTATCGGATCGAGACGCTCAAGCCTTATCAGCTCGGCGTCGGTTCCGGCATGACCCAATATGGCTGGCGGATCGGATCGGTGCTGGCGGGATCGCTCGCACTCATCGTTTCGGCGCGGGCGGGCTGGACGGCGGGTTATGCCGTGTGCGGGCTGTTCGCGCTGCCGGCCATGCTGATCGGGCTGGCGATGGGAGAGCCGCCCCGCCATCGCGAGCCGATCGGCCGGCGAGGCGCGGGAGAGGTGGTCGGGTCCATCGTCGGGCCCTTTGTCGAGTTCTTCCGGCGCGAGGGCGCATTGGTCGTGCTGCTGTTCATCCTGATCCACAAGATCGGCGATACGCTGGGGCAGATCGTGCTCAGGCTGTTGCTCAACGACCTGGGTTTTTCCAACGACGAGATCGCCCTGTACGACATCGGTGTGGGCTTCTGGGCCTATCTGATCGGGATCTTCATCGGCGGGGTGCTGTACGCGCGTCTGGGATTGAAGCGGTCGGTGCTGATCAGCCTGGTGTTGATGGCCGTTTCCAATGCCAGCTTCGCCTGGCTGGCAGCGGCAGGGCACAGCAATGCCGGTTTGGCGGGCGCGATCGGGTTCGAGAACATCGCCAGCGGCATCGGCGGGGTGACGGTGATCGCCTATTTTGCGGCGCTCTGCGACCTGCGCTTCACGGCGGCGCAGTACGCTTTGATCTCAGCGGGGGCGAGTGTAGTCGGGCGGTTGCTGACGGCCACAACCGCGGGAGCTCTGGTCGAGCGGCTGGGCTATGTCGACTTCTACTGGCTGACCACGGCGGCGGCCGTTCCCGGCGTGGTCCTGTTCTGGTGGATGAGCCGGACCGGACTGGTCGACCGTTCGATCGGCAGCGCCGGCGTCGACAACGGCGTCAGCTGATCGGTCGGCCGGCGTCCGCGAAGCTGATCGCGACTGCTGCGGCGGAGGCAAGCACCCGGTCGGTTTCGCGGGTGGCGAGAAGGTCGCCGAGCAAGGTGGACGCCTGACTCGGACGCGTCTCTGCAACGGCCAGGATCGTCAGCAAGCCCGCTTCCGACCCGGTCATGCGTGGGCAGCAGCATGGCGCGATCGCCACCGTGCGGCCGGCGGTTGCCGCGATCTCCGCCATCAGGGCGCGCATCAGCACCAGGGGGCGGCGGAATTGAAGACCGAACGCCGTGAAGAAGCTGTGCGCCGCGGCCGCGTCCGCAAGCCCGTGCGCGCCCATGCGGCGGACCGCGAACAGCGCGATGCGGGCATTGGCGCATTCCGGCAGGAGGTGGGGGAGCAGGACGGCGGGAAGGTCAGACTCGGACATGGGGGACAACTCCGTTCGCCATCATCCTTCCTTACCCGCTATTGATAGTCAATCGCAACTAGGCCATCAGTCAGGCAGCTCGTCGTTCCCGGCCAGCACGGCGCCCGCGAGATAGAGCGACCCCGCGACCAGTGCGACCGCCGGGCCGCTCGTCACGCGCGACAGCGAGGCGAGCGCGGCCGGTACGTCGGCGGCGGTTTCCGCAGGCGTGCCGAGCTGCTCGGCGAGGCGTGCCAGCGCCAGCGGCCGGTAATGCTCATGGCCGGGCACGGGCACCGCGATGACCCGTTCTGTCATCGGCGCGAGAAGGCGGAGCACGTCACGCGCGTCCTTGTTGGCCAGCATTCCCAGCACGAGCGTCACCGGCCGGCCACGTGCGATCGTTCGCAAGGCGCGCGCGACCGGCGCGGCTGCGGAGGGGTTGTGGGCGCCGTCCAGCCACAGCTCGCTGCCGGCCGGCAGCATGGCGGTGAGCGGGCCGTCACCCAGCCGCTGCATCCGCGCGGGCCATGTCGCCCAGTCGGCTGCTGCGCGCATGGCAGCTTCGGGCACGTTCACCGCGCCCTGATGGCGCAGCATGGCGAGGGCGAGCGCCAGATTGCGCGACTGATGCGCGCCGACCAGCCGGGGACGCCGCGTCACGACCGTGAAGCCCGGATCAAGGTAGCGGACGGTGGTTCGGGCCGTTTCGCTGGACCAGGCCAGCCCGCGCGCGAACACGGGCGCGCCGGCCGCCTCCGCCACGGCCGCGACACGCGCCCGGACGGCGACAGGATAGTCCATGGTGACCAGCGGGACGCCGGATTTTGCGATGCCGGCCTTCTCCGCCGCAATGTCGATCAGCCGGTTGCCCAGGAACTGCTGATGGTCGTAGCCGAGCGCCGCCACCCCGCACACCGCCGGCTGGACGAGGTTGGTCGCATCGAGTCGCCCGCCCAGGCCGACCTCCACGATTGTCGCTGCCGCCGGCGTTCGTGCGAAGGCGAGGAAGGCGGCGGCCGTCGTTACCTCGAAGAAGCTGGCATCGATGCCCTCGGCGTGGTCGAGCACCTCCGAAAGCAGTGCGGCCAGCGTCGTGTCGTCCACCAGCTGGCCCGCGACGCGGATGCGTTCGTTGAAACGGACCAAATGCGGGCTGGAATAGACATGGGCCGCCTTGCCCGTGGCCTCGATCGCGGCGCGCAGAAAGGCGCAGGTCGATCCCTTGCCGTTGGTGCCGGCAACGTGGAACACCGGCGGCATCGACAGATGCGGGTCGCCCAGCCGGGACAGCAGGCGCCCGATCCGGTCCAGCCCCAATGTGTCCGCCCCGGGTGACAGGCTGGAAAGCCGGTCGAGCTGTGCCTGGACGGCGGGATCGGATGAGATGGCGTGATCGGGCATGGCCGCAGCCTAGCATTGCGCGTTGCGAAAGGTGATCCGGTTCAGGCCGCCTTCTTCGCCGCGGTCAGATAGCCGATCACCGTCGCCAGCCGCTCGCGCAGGTCGCGGCGGTGCACCACCATGTCGAGCATTCCGTGGTCGAGCAGATATTCAGCGCGCTGGAACCCTTCGGGCAGCTTTTCGCGAATGGTGCTCTCGATAACCCGCTGGCCGGCAAAGCCGATCAGAGCATTGGGCTCCGCCATCTGCACGTCGCCCAGCATCGCATAGCTGGCCGTCACGCCGCCGGTGGTCGGATCGCTCATCACCACGATATAGGGCAGGCCGGCATCGTGGAGCATCTGGATCGCCACGGTACTGCGCGGCATCTGCATCAGGCTGAGAATGCCCTCCTGCATCCGGGCGCCGCCAGCGGCGGTGACGATGACATAGGGGACGCGATCGGCGATCGCGGCCTCGACGCCGCGCACGAACGCCTCGCCCACCGCCAAGCCCATGGAGCCACCCATGAAGCCGAAATCCTGTACGCCGAGCACGACCTGATGGCCCAGGATCGATCCGCGCGCGTTCACCAGCGCGTCACGCTCGTCATTGCCGGAGCGGGCGGCTTTCAGGCGGTCGGTATAGCGCTTCGAATCGCGAAACTTGAGCGGATCTTCCGGCACCTCGGGCGCGGGCAGCTCGTGGAACGAGCCCTCGTCGAGCAGGTAGCGGAAGCGGAGCCGCGGCCCGATCCGCTCGTGATGATCGCATTTCGGGCAGACGTACAGATTTTCCTCCAGCTCCTTGCTGAAGACCATCTGCCCGCACCCCTTGCACTTGTGCCAGAGATGATCCTCCGTGGTTTGCTTCTTGGCGACGAAGGGGAGGGCGTTGCGGACGCTGTTGAGCCAGCTCATGCGAAGACCTTTCGCGCCGAGGCGAGGGCATCGGCGAGGGAACGGGTATAGGCCGTGACGACGCCGGGCGCTTCGGCGCCATGTTGGGCGACCAGCTCGACGATAGCCGAGCCGACGACCACCCCATCGGCGACGCGGCCGATCGCGGCCGCCTGATCGGGGG
>CAKTFL010000141.1 GCA_934555855.1 uncultured Sphingomonas sp.
GTTCCCAAGCCCGGCCCGCGGCAGGCTCAGGCAGGCGGTGCTCTCCTTGTTCTCCTGGTTCGAAGGGACTCAGCGTTGCTCACTCGCCTCATGATCGCCGCGCTGTTCGTGGCATCGTCATCCGTGCTCGCCGCGACCGCCGCCAGCGAGAAGAGCCTGCCCGCTGCGAGCCTGACGGATGGCGTGTGGCTGAAGGGCGATCTTCACCTTCATTCCCGGCACAGCACGGATTCGAGCAACAACCCGATCGCCAAGATCATCCGCTTCGCCGAGAGCACGGGTTTCGACTTCATCGCCGTCACTGATCACGACAACCATGTGAACGGTGACGTGGCGCACCACACCTGGGTCGATCCCGAGTTCAAGGCGCGGTCGCTGATCCTCCTCTACGGCGCCGAGTGGACGACCGACCGGGGGCACGGAAACGTCTTTTCCGCAAAACCTTACGATCATCAGCGACTTTACGACGTCAGGGACGAGCGCGACGCCAAGATCCTTGCGGTGAAGAAGTCACTCGGCATCCACCTTTCGGCGAACCATCCCAGCGGCAAGGACCATTTCGGCTTCTCCTATGACCTGGTTGATTCCGTGGAGGTGTGGAATTCGCCCATCTGGTCCAAGAACGCCGCCGCGATGCTGATCTGGGACGACATGCTCAGGTCGGGACGCAAGTTGACCGCTCGGGGTGGCAGCGATTCGCATCATGGTGTGCCCGACACGCCGGCGCAGGCGATGCCCAACAGCATCCAGGCAACTGCCAATTACGTCGGCACTCCCACCACCTGGGTGTTTGCCAGGAACCGCTCGGCGCAAGCCGTGGTCGAGGCGCTGACCAATGGCCGCGTGTCCATCAGCGCCAATCCCGACGATCCTCGGGTGGAGCTGCTCGCCGACGTTGATGGCGACGGCCGGCCAGACATGATGATGGGTGACAATGGGAAGCCGACCGGCAAGCTCGTGACGTTCCAGGCAAGGCTTGTGGGCGGCGGCATCAAAGGAGCGTCCTATCGCGTCAACGTCATCAAGAACGGTCAGGATCTGGGCTCGTACAACACCGATCCCGCGACCGGGGCGGCAAGCTTCACGGACTCGCCCGCGGCCCAGGGTCGAACCTATTACCGGGTTGTCGTCGAAGGCCCGCAGACTCCCTATCCGCAACTGCCTAACTCCATGGCGCTGAGCGGCAACATGGTGGCGCTGTCGAACCCCATATTCTTCAACTTCGACCCGAAGTTCTAGAAGCGGTCGCGGACCTGGATAGACCAGAGTCACACATGCGCGCGTGCGGTGCCCACGCCGCTTGACCTGAGCGAAGTCCGATCCGTCGCCTGAGTCTGGCGCGGCGACGACGAACGCCGCGCCGATATGCGGGCGGACGCAGGTCTCTATCGCACCGGACCCGCTGCGCCAGGCCTGCGGGGTTCAGCGCCGGCGAGGTTTGAGGACGGGGGCATCGTCGCCGTCCGTCATCACGATCGGCAGGATGCGGCCGCCGCGCCCGTAGCGGACACGATCGACCGCCACCTGCCGCTCGCCTTGCAGCGGCGCCGGGGCGGCGCGCTGCTCCCACCTGTGATAAACGATCAGCCACTTGCCCGATGGCGCCCGAACGAAGCTGTGGTGGCCGGGGCCCTGATGGCGCGCGTCGCTGACCAGGATCGGCCCGCGGTAGCGCCAGGGGCCGAGCGGCGATCGCGCGGTTGCGTAATGCACCGAATAGTCCGGCCCGTTCCACTTCCCGTGGCTGTAGGACAGATAGTAGATGCCGTTGCGCTCGTGCATGAAGGCGCCTTCGGTGAATTGCGGCGGCTGATCCACCGCCACTTCCTGCCGGACGCTGACCATGTCGGGTTCGAGTTCCCAGACGCGCAGCCGGGCGCCCGCGCTGCCCCCGGCGTAGAGATACGTCCTGCCCGACCGGCGATCGGTGAACACCATCGGGTCGATCGCTTCGAAGCCGTTGCCGCCCGTGATCAGCGGCCGGCCGCTGTCCCGATACGGCCCGGCGGGGCGGTCGGCGACCGCGACGCCGATCCGGCTCGGCGTCGGGTTCTGCGGACCGACCGAATAGTAGAGATACCATTTGCCGTTGCGGCTGGTGACGCCCGGCGCCCACAGGAAATGTTCGGGCGCGCCGTCATCGCCGATCCACGCGATCTGCTCACGCCGGATCAGCTCGCCGCGCGGCGACCAAGTCTTGAGGTCGCTCGACGAGAAAGCCCCGAAGCGGTCCGCGGCCCAGCTTCCGCCCGGGCCGCCCGTCGGGAACACCCAGAGTTCGTCCTCGATGAACATCGCATGCGGATCGGCGCCCTGGATCTGCGGGTTCTTGGCGGCGACGGGCGCGCCGAGGGCCAGCAGCGCCAGCGAAAGAAGAATGCGTTTCACGAGGGTGACTGCCCTTGATCGAGGATGGAGGCCGGATCGGTGTCGCGCACCTGCCCGGTTGCGTCGGCATGCAGCGCCGCCACGGCGGTGGCGACGGCGGCGGAAAGCAGGGAGCGGCCGCGGCGATCCGAATCCTGATGGCCGGGCCTGCCCATGGATCAGAAGCGGAAACGGACGCCGAGCGAATAGGTCCGCTCCAGATAGAAGATCTGCCGGGTGTAGCTGTCGCCCGCGTCGTTGAACTCGCGCGTGCGCTGTATCGGATTGCCGAGCACGTTCGAAACGTCGAACGCCACCGTCACGTTGGACACCGGGGTCAGCGTGGCCGAGAAGTCGAGCTGGCCACGTGCCCGCTCGATCACCGGGCGGGTGCGCGCCGAATTGTCGGAACCGACGTCCAGCGGCTCGATGCTGTAGTAGCTGACGAAGTCCGAACGATAGTTATAGGCCAGCCGCGTCGAGAAATACGCCCGTTCATACAGGGCGACGACGTTGCCCGACCATTCGGAGACGCCGGTGAAGCGCTGCCGCTCTCCCGCGACGTTGGGCGAGGCTGCCAGCGTGGTCGCCAGATCGCCCGACGAGTCGACATAGGTGCCGTTGAGCTGAACGCCGAAGCCGCGCGCCCAGTCGGGCAGGCCTTCGAAGTCGAGGAAGCTGGTGAACGCGACCTCCGCACCCTGGAAGCGCGTCTTGCCGGTATTCTCCGGCCGATCGAAGCGCGACGGGCCATAGCCCAGATCGACCGGCGCGATCGCGACGCGCGAGACGAAGCCCTGCGCGTCGCGCCGGAACAGGGCGCCCGTCAGCGATCCGGAGCGGGAGAAATACCATTCCAGGCTGACGTCGTAATTGTCCGAGGTCAGCGGGGTGAGGTTCGGGTTGCCGCCGCTGATGTTCCGCAGGTTGCTGTTCGGATCGTTGGGGTTGGGCGGGTTGTTGGGATCGACCACCGGGGGCGGTCCGACGGTGAGCGTGGGATTGAGGTCGAAGAACGCCGGACGGGTGCGCGTCTGGTTGTACGCCAGCCGGAGCTGCAACTGTTCGTTGAAGCGCACGCGGGCGCTGAAGTTCGGCAGGTAATCGACGTAATCGTTTTCCGCCGTGACCGGAGAGAACACCGGCACGGCCGGATTGGCCTCGTCCCGCGCGAAGCCGCTGATGCGGGTCTTGGTCTTGATCGCGCGCAGACCGACCAGTCCGTCGACGGACATGGTGTCGCTCAAGTCGAACCCGTATTTGACCTGCGCATAGGCCGCATACGCCTTTTCGTTGGCGCGGAAGTTCTCGGTGGGGTTGAACTCGGGCAGCCCTTCCGGCGCGCCGAAATAGCTGCGCAGATCGACCAGATTGTCCCGGATGCTTTGCCAGGAGATGCCGGCGAAGCGGCGGACCGGAAAGGTTTCGTTGTACTTGAACGCAGGACGCGTGCTGCCGACGTCGACCGGAAGCTGCGAAATGGGGATGCGGAGGTCGGAGATGGAGCTGCCGCCGATCTGGCTGATGTACGGCGCGCCGCGGTCGCGGCCGGCATCCCGGTCATTGTAGCGGATGCCGAACTGGATGCGCTGAAGGAACGCGCCTTCGCCGAACTCGTACTGCGCGTCCGCGCGCGCCTGAATGTCCTTGCCGCTCAACTCCAGATATTCCTGAAAGAAGCCGCGGGCCAGGATGTTGGCCGGATCGGTCACCGCGAAGTCCACGAAGTCGAACGACGGGCCGCCATCTTCGCCCGGCGACTGGAAGGTGACGTTGCGAACCGGCGAGCTAGCGAACAGGTAATCGATGTTGACCAAACTGAACGTGTATTTGCTGTTGGTATAGGCCACGTCGCCGGACAGCTGAAGCCCGTCACGCTCCCAGATCACGCCGCCGCCGACCTGATAGGTATCCGTATGGCCCTTGGCCGACGCGTAATAGCCGTCGGGCGCGTTGGCGCCGACGACGGTGGCGCTCTGCGCGATGGTGTTGTTGTCTCCGCGCGTCGTGAGATTGTTCAGGCGGAAGTCGGCGCCGCCGAAGATCGGCACGAACATCCACTGGTTGGTGTCCTTGCTGCGATAGCCCTGGAACAGTCCGTCGACATAGACCTGCAGGTCGGGCGTCGGACGCCACTGGAACGCGGCGTTGACCGACGGGCGGAAACGGTCGCCGTTGCTGGTGAAGCGGCCTTGCGCGTCCGGGTAGCGTACGCCCGCACCGACGCCCGGCGCGTTGTCCGCGTTGGTGGTGCCGATGACGAGCGACTGTTCGCGCGTCGCATCCAGATAGTTGATCCCGACATAGGATGCGTTGACCAGCAGCCCCATCTCGCCGATGCCGGTGTCCCAGCGGCCGCTGACGAGCAGGTTGCCGTTCCAGGTCAGCTCGCCCGACTGGTCCCAGTTGACGCCGTTGAGCGATCCCGAAAGTTCGAAGCCGTCGAAGTCGAACGGGCGCCGGCCGCGGACGTTGATCTGCCCGCCGATGCCGCCTTCGATCAGGTTGGCGGTGCCGTTCTTGTACACCTCCAGCGCGGCCACGGTGCCCGCGGGGAAATCCTGGATCTGGACGTAGCGACCCTCGGCGGTGAAGATCTCGCGGCCGTTGTAGGTGGTGGACAGGTCGGGCAGGCCGCGCACGGTGACGCCGGCCGCCTCGCCCGCGCCGCGAAGGACGTTGACGCCGGACACGCGCGCCAGCGCGGCGGACGCGAAGGTATCGGGCAGCTTGCCGATGTCCTCCGCGACGATCGCATCGACGATGCCGTCCGAATTGCGCTTGATCGCCTGCGCCGACTCCAGGCTGCGACGCAGGCCGGTGACGACGATCGTGCCCTCGTCGGCGGGTACGGCCTGTTCGGACGGTGCCGGAACCGTCGGGCTGACGCTCTGATCCGAGGGCTCGGTCGGTTTGGGTGCTTCGTCCGCCGTGCCGGTCGTGCTTTCCTGGCCCGCGCCCGGATCGGCCTGTGCCGCGGCAGGAGCGGCGGCCATCGCCGCGACCATCGAAACCGATGCACACAGAAGCGCCTTGGCCTTCATCGCCCTCTCCCGAACCTTTGTGTCGACGGTTGTTTCCGCGACCTTTGTGGCAAGCGTAGTCCGCCCCGTGGGCAGCGGCAACTATCTGTTTTATATATTCCATGATCTATTCTATGGATTACGCGGTCCGAGGAAGAACTTGTCCGACAACCGCGCGGGCGATCGAAATGCCGCCCGCCACCGATCGAGCGGTGTCGGCGGGTCGACGGGCGCGGAAAGGACAAGATCGAACGACAACTATCCGGCGCCGAACGCCGGAAGGAGGAGAGGGCGAATGCGGAAACTGTTTGCGGCCATGCTCGCAACGGCGGTGTTCATGGCCGCGCCGGCCGAGGCGCGCGACCGCTGGACCGAGGCGCAGGCCAAGGCCTGGTACGACAGGCAGCCGTGGCTGGTGGGCGCCAACTTCGCGCCCGCCACCGCGATCAACCAGCTGGAGATGTGGCAGGCGGAAACATGGGATCCGCGCCGGATCGATTACGAGCTGAACCTGGCGCAGGGGATCGGCATGAACACCATGCGCGTGTTCCTCCACGATCAGCTCTGGACGCAGGACCCCGACGGCTTCAAGCGCCGGATCGACGAGTTCCTGACGATCGCGCAACGCCACGGCATCCGGCCGCTGTTCGTGCTGTTCGACAGCTGCTGGGACCCCGACCCGAAGCTCGGCCCGCAGCATCCGCCGAT
>CAKTFL010000142.1 GCA_934555855.1 uncultured Sphingomonas sp.
AGATAGAGGAAGGGCTGCGCCTCAGGGCGAAGAAGAGCCTGGACGCGATGCTGGCGATGGCGAGCGCCACGGTCGGGCAGGGGGATCTGGGTCCGGCCGCGGTGACCGGGGACTGAGTGCGTCCACTGGTCAGTGGTTGATCTGAACGGGAGGGTTCCTGGCTCTCGTGTGCGCCATCTGCCGCGCCCGCGCCCGTTGTACCTTGGCGTGCTCTCCCTCCGCCTCGTCAGGGAGCACGACCGGCACGGTCAGGCACAGACTCTGCGTCGGCAGCACGTCGCGCCATTGCGAGATCAGCCGCTTGTAAGCGGTTCCGACCCGACGGATTTGTCGGTCCAGATCGTACAGGCCGAGCCGATTGACGTTGCCGTTGCGTTCGCGAAGCGCGCTGTCCCAATCGATCTGGTCGGTCAACGAATACCAGGTGAAGCCGACCACCGGCACGCCGTCGTTGCGGACGCGCAGCACATTGGCCCATTGCTTCCACAGCCAGTCCACCGCCTCCGTGCCCAGCGGGCCTTCGCACAGGTTCGTTTCGGTGTGCATGACCGGCAGGCGGTAGCGCGCGTGATACTGGCGCGTGATCTCGCTATAGCCGAATATCTCGCCTGACGGGCCGGTGACGCCGTCGTCCGCCACGCGATGCTCGTTGGTGACGTAATAATCATTACCCATGATGCAGTGCTGCTTCAGGCGATTGTCGAGGAAGAAGTGATATTCCTCCCGCGTCATGCCGTTGTCGCGCAGATACTCGTACATCTCGGAGTCGACGCGACGGCCATAGTTCAGGTCCAGCGACAGAAAACGCTGCGAGTTCATCAGTTCGGCCGGGCGAATGGCCGATGGCGATTCCGCGTGGAAATATTCGGACGACTCGCTCTGGATGAAGATCGCGTCGGGGCGTACCGACAAGATCTCGCGCATGGCCAGAACGTTCGCCTTCACCAGATGCTTGAGCGCGGTGACGAAGCCCTGGTCGGTCGTCAGCTGTTCGTTCCACCAGCCATAACGCGCCGAAAAGGTGGCACAGACGAACATCTCGTTCACCGGCGTGTATAGCTGCACCCAAGGAAAGCGCTCGGCAAAGGCGCGTGCATAGCGGCAGAAGAGTTCAGGGAAGTCCGGATTCTGGAAATTGCCCAGCCAATCGGGCACGCCAAAGTGGCACAGGTCGACGATCGGGACGATGTTGCGCCGCTTCAGCTCGGCAAAGGTCTGGTCCGCGAATTCCCAGTCGTGGCGATCGGGCGCTGTCCAGGTCTTGTGGATCGGCGGTCCGAACCGGAGATACTGAATCCCCATCTCCTCGACCAGCGCGAAGTCCTCCTGCCAGCGCCGATAATGGCCACAGCTTTCCATTTCGTCGATACGGGTGCGCCCGCCGTCGATCGTGGGCGCGCTATTCTCGATGCCTGTCGCGAACATGAAGGTGGCGATGACGGTTCTCCAATGCCGTTCGACGGGTTTTCCGGGAGGCTCAGCGCGCCAGCCGCTTCTCGGCGAGGTCGATGGGAAATAACAGCCTGGGGTCCGGCAGTTCGACCTTCTGCGCGATCTCCGCGGGGGCGATTGTCCGCAGCAGGTGGCGGAGCAGGGCACGGCGGGCGCGTTTCTTGTGGTCGGCTCGCACGCAGATCCAGGGCGCAGCGGGCGTGTGCGTTCGGGCCAGCATGGTGTCGCGGGCGGCGGTGTAGGCGTCCCACTTTTCCTGCGCGACCGCGTCCATATCGGACACCTTGAGCGCCTTCAGCGGGTCGGTGCGACGAGACTCCAGCCGCTCGGCCTGGGTATCCTTGTCGATATCGAGCCAGAACTTCACCAGCCGGATGCCGCTCTCGATCAGCATCTGTTCGAACACCGGCGCGTCATCGAGGAAGCGGGCCTGCTCCTGCGGCGTCGAGAAGCCCATCACGACTTCCACGCCGGCGCGATTGTACCAGCTGCGGTTGAACAGGACGAGCTCGCCCGCGGCGGGAAGGTGCGCGGCATAGCGCTGGAAGTACCATTGCGAGCGCTCGCGGTCGCTCGGCTTGGGCAGCGCGACCACGCGCGTGTTGCGGACCGACAGGTGCCGGGTGATCGTGCGGATCACGCCGTCCTTGCCGGCCGCGTCACGTCCTTCCAGCACCACCGCCACGCGCTCGCCGGAGGCGGCCATCGCCGCCTGAGTCCGGACGAGGGCCAGTTGAAGCGCGTCGTCATCGGCGCAGTGATCGTCATGGTCGCTTTTCGGCATCTTGGCTCCTTTGTGATGACCAACGCTTCGAAGAGGATTGCGTTCGCCCGCCGCTTGCGTGCAGCAGCGGCGGCAGAGAAGGAGCCGACCCGTCATGACCCGACCGTTCAGCATCGAGGGCGTCGATATCGACGCATTCGTCGCCGCTACCCTGGCAGAGGATCTGGGCGATGCGGGCGATATTACCTCGGCGGCGGTGATTCCGGCCGATGCGCGCTTTCGGGCGGTGATGGACAGCCGCGACGCGATTGTCGTCGCCGGCCTGCCGCTCGCAGAGGCGTTCTTCCGCGCGCTCGATCCTGACGTCCGCATCGAGCAGCTGGTCGCCGATGGCAACCGCGTCGAGCCCGGCACCGAGCTGATGCGGCTGGAGGGGGCGGCCCGCGCGATGCTGACGGCGGAGCGATCCGCGCTCAACACCGTCCAGCACTTGTCGGGGATCGCGACGCTGGCGCGGACCTATGCCGACCGGATTGCGGGCACGGGCGCCACCCTGCTCGACACGCGCAAGACCATTCCGGGGATGCGGCGGTTGGAGAAGTACGCGACGCGAATGGGGGGCGCGAACAACCATCGCATGGGCCTGTGGGATGCGGCGATGATTAAGGACAACCATGTCGCCGTTGCGGGCGGGGTGGGGCAGGCGGCCGCTCGCGCACGCGATGCGGGGATCGCGACGATCATCGTCGAGGTGGACCGTCTGGACCAGATCGAGCCGGCGCTAACGGCGGGCGCCACGCACCTGCTCCTCGACAACATGGCACCGGCGACGCTGCGTGAGGCAGTGGCGCTGGTCGGCGGGCGCGTGCCGACCGAGGCTTCGGGCGGGGTGCGGCTGGACACGATCCGGGCGATCGCGGAAACGGGGGTGACCCATGTCTCGGTCGGCCGCTTGACCCAATCGGCGCCGGCCGCCGATATCGGGCTTGATTTCGCGCCGCTGGCATGACCTCGGCGCGGAACCGGAGGCGGGTTCGGCACGGCTGAACCGGCGTGGGAAAAGGGGAAGGGGCGTATGCAACGGCCACCGTCAATCGTGAGTTTCGAGCGCCTGTATCTGGCGTCGATGATGCTGGGGCTGGCGAATACCGCACTCGGCTGGCAGGCGCGGGAAGACGTGCTGAGCGCCAATCCGGCGGTGAGGGGCAACCCGCAGGTGCAGGCGATGCTCGGTTGGATGCTGCCCGCGGCGACGGTAGTGGGCCTGGCGATGTCTCTGCTGCTCTGGTTCCTGGTGGCGCGGCGGGGCAGTTTCATCGCGAAATGGATCGTGGTGATCTTCGCCGGGCTGGGCGTGCTCGGTGCGATCGGCGTGGTCCTGACGCTGGTGCGCGGGCTCAGCCCGAACGTGATCGTGTCGGGGCTGGGGCTGGTCACCACGGCGCTGTCGATCGCGGCGGCCGCAATGCTGTTCCGGAGCGATGCGTTGCCCTGGTTCGGCGAGACACCCGAGTTCGAGGAGACGGTTCAGTGATCCGGGTCGCGTTTTTTTCCGCCGCCGCGCTGCTCACGCCGACGCTGGCGAGCGCACAGGCTTATCGTTGCGCGGTCCCGGCCGGGGTCGAGCGGCCGCGTCCGGACCTGCCGAATACGAGCCAGCCGCGACGCGTGCTGCCGATCGGCAGCTATACGCTCGCGGTGACTTGGGCTCCGCAATACTGCCACGAGCATGACCGGCAGCCATCGGCCCGCTTCCAGTGCGGGTCGGGCAACCGCTTCGGCTTCACCCTGCACGGGCTGTGGCCGGACGGGGAGGGCAAGGACTGGCCGCAATATTGCCGCTCCGCCACGCTGCTGCCATCGGCGGTGATCCGCGCCAACCTGTGCGCCACGCCCTCCGCCCAGCTGCTTCAGCACGAATGGGCCAAGCACGGCACCTGTATGCGGGGCCTGAGCCCAGCCAGCTATTTCCGGCGGTCCACCGGCCTGTATGCGCGTCTGCGCTATCCCGATATGGACGCGCTGTCGCGCCGGCGGCTGACGGCGGGCGCGCTGGCCCGATCGATCGCGGGCGCCAATCGCGGCATGACGCCCGACATGATGAGGATCACCGCGAACCGTCAGGGTTGGCTGGACGAGGTCTGGTTCTGCCTCGACAAGCGCTTTCGTTACGCGCGCTGCCCGGCGCACCAGGGCGGCTTGGCCCCCGGTGCCGCGCTCAGGATATGGCGGGGCGTTCGGTAAAGCCGTGGCAGGCGCACCGGGCCGCCAGTTCCGTTCTAGACGGGACGATGTGTCGGATCGACCGTTACCGTCGCGGGATGGTGACGATCGAGATGCCGCTTGATGATCCGCAGGTTGCGGGTATTGGAGCGGAAGAAGAAATCCGGGATGGCGCCGACCCAGGGGATCAGGCCCAGCGCCCAGTCGACGCCGATATTGCCCGCCATTCGTGCGATCTGCGCCTTGGACATGCCTAGGTTGCGCGCTTCCCAGGCTAGGTAGGCGCCAAAGCCCGCCGCGATCGTGCTGCCCGCGACCGGCAGCAAGTCGAGGATTACGTCCAAGCCCATGCGCCGGTTGGTGCCGGGCACGCGCACCAGCCCTTCCAGCAGCCGCTCGACCATCTCGATCCGCTGGCGAACAGCGGCAGGGTCGCGGCCGACAGGAAGATTTGCGTGAAGCGGCGTGGGACGAGCGTTCATTGAGCCGAGATGGTATCGATACGCAGCCGGTTCAATACGTGCCACGCACGGGCGTTCGGCGCCCACCGTCCCAGCCGGAGCGCCACCAACGACCAGCGCAGCGGGCGGGCGAGAGGGATAAAGGATACATCGCGGGCGAGCGCTGCGTCCGCGACTGCGATCAGGCGCTCGCGCTCCGCGGTGTCGGGGGCGTCGCGTGCGGCGATCAGGGCGTTCTCGGCTTCCGCGCTACAGGGTGCGCAGGCATTGGCGAGGTACCAGCGCGCGCTGTCATAGGGAGCGATGGCGTCGATCAGCCTGAGGTCGGCCCGAGCATCGAATCCCACCCGGTCGAGCCCGACGCCGATCGTCGCCAGGCTGGCGGCAAGTTGTCCGAAGATCAGTGTGGCGCCGGGTCCGGCGGGCAGCGCGACGCGCAGCCGTACCGGCTTATTCCATTCCCTGACCAGCGCAGCCCCTGCCGCGCGCCGGGCGGCCAACGGCTGGGAGGCCCAGTCGGGCACGACGGGCGGCATGGCCGAGTCGAGCTGTTCGGGCAGAAACGCCTCGGCCGTCGGCCAGCCCTCGAGCACAGAGCCGGCCACGGCAGGCCGGTCGATGGCTGCGGACAATGCGTTCCGGTGCGCTGCGTCGGCCAGGAAATCTTCGCGCGAGACAATCGCCAGCCCGAACAGCCCGGCCGCCGGATCGACGCGCAGATTGGCCGGCGCGATATTCGTCATGGCCAGCAGCGGCCGGTCGGCGAACGTCCCTCCCGTAACCAGGTCGGAGCGCCTGGCCGCGAACCGAGCGATGGCAAGCGAGGCGCGCTCGCCGATCAGGCGCACGTCGCGTTCGGGTCGGACGTCGGACGGGGCGTCGGGCTCGGTGCGATCGGGATAACGGATCGGGCGCAGAAGCGGCTGAGGCCCGGGCTGCTCGATGCGAAACGGGCCGGTGCCGGACGCGGTGTAAGGGCGGAGCAGCGCCATTTCGGGCTGGGCGAATAGGGCGAGCAGGTCGGGACGCGGCCGTTTCAACCTGACCTCGACCACTTGCGGCGTCATCGCCACGACCGAGTCGATCGCGGTCAGGAAAGGCGCGAGCGGATTGCGTGATCCGGGCGCGGTGTGTCGCCGCAACAGGACCGCTACCTCGTCCGCCGTGACCGTGCTGCCGTCCGCCCAGCGAATGCCGCGCAGCCGGAAGATATAGGTTCAGCCGTCATC
>CAKTFL010000143.1 GCA_934555855.1 uncultured Sphingomonas sp.
ACGGCACCGCGAGGCGAGCGCCCCGAAGATTGGCACCAATATGCCGGTTCGGTGATGAGCAACCAGCGGGCCGACGCGGTGATCGACTGGCTGCGCCGCCCAGCCGCGACGCGCCCACGCTTCCTGACGCTGTACTTCGACGCCGTCGACCATGCCGGCCATGACTTCGGCCCAGACGCTCCCCAGGTCCGGCCGGCGCTGGCGGAGGTCGACACCGCGATGGCGCGACTGCTCGCCGGCCTGACAGAGCTTAATCAGCCCGCCAATCTGGTAATCGTTGCCGATCATGGCATGGCCGCGACATCTTCGGCGCGTGCCGTGCCCCTGGACCGTATCGCCAGTCCGGCCGATTATCGCGTGTTCGATACCGGACCCTACGCAACGCTGTTCGCCATGCCCGGCCATGAAGGGGCGCTGGAGCAGGCGCTGCTCCGCCCGCATCCGCACATGCAGTGCTGGCGCAAGCGCGACATCCCGGCGCGGCTTCGCTTCGGCAGCAATCCGCGCATTCCGCCCTATCTCTGCCTGGCCGAGATCGGATGGGAGATCCAGAAGACGACGCCCGTCAAGCCGAGAACCGGCGGCAATCATGGCTATGACAACATGGCACCGGAGATGCGGGCGCTGTTCATCGCGCATGGCCCGGCTTTCGCTGCCGGCCGCGTGCTGCCGCCCTTTGCCAATACCGACGTGACGCCGTTGCTGCGCGACCTGCTGGGCCTCGGGCCGGCGACGGGTCTGGACGGCGACGACGCGCCGTTCAGGTCGGTGCTGACCAGGCCCTAGACGCTGATCCAGGCAGGTTAAACGGCGGATCAGCTACTCACCACGTTGGTGCGCGCCCGCGGACGCGGGAGCCCAGACTGGACCCCCGACTTCGCGCGGGCACAAGAGGGAGACGGGTTCAGAGCGAATGGAGCGCCCTCTAGATGGAGGCGGCAGGAAAGAGCCCTGGCCGGGTCAGCGGCGATCCCGATCGCCGCGCCGGCCACCACCCCAACCGCGATTGCCGCCACCCCAGTTGCGATTTCCCGCGCCGGGTCGATCGCGCTGAGACCAGCTACGCCCACCATCGCGCGCGCCCCAGCCCGGCCGCCCGCCCGGCGTGCCGGCGACAGCGGGCGGAATCGCTCCGCCGGGCGTCGGCGTCACAGCACCTGTCGGCGGAGTCCTGTTCTGCCAGCGATTGCCGTCCTGACCGGGCCCACGGAACCCGCCATATTGCCCGCGATTGCCGTAGCGCTGGCCCTGATAGCGATTGCGATAGGCTTGTCCGCCCACGGGCGGCCTGAAGCCGGCCCAATTGCCGCGGCGGCCATCATAACCGCCCCGCCTGTGCTCCCAATACCGCCGCTGGCCGTCGTTCCAGCGATAGGGCCGGCGATATCGGTCGTACACATAGACCCCGGTGCCGGGATAATAGTAATCACCGTACCAGCCGAAATAGGACGGGACGCCATAGCCGCCATAAGGATCGGCATAGCCGTAGCCGGCCGCATCGTAATAGCCGTTGCCGTAGTATCCGGAGCCATAGCCGAGCGAGACGCCGCTATATCCATAGCCGTCCGTGCACCCGCCAACGCCAAGTCCGGCGGCTAGTGCGGCCGCCGCCAGCCCCAATCGTTTCAGAAACATCCCACTCTCCCGCGAACAACGGGCGCGGCAGACTACGCGCCGATACTTAAACAACGGCGGGTAAGGACCGGCGGTTCCGTCGGCCAGTCGAGCCCGGTCAGTGCTTCACGTCGCGCCATACGTTCTGATAGGCGCCCCAGGCGAGAAAGCAGAAGATGAGCAGGAAGATCGCCGCGCCGAAGCCCGCCGCGTGGCGCGCTTCCAGCTTGGGTTCCGCGGTCCAAGTCAGGAACGCCGCGACGTCCTTCGCCATCTGGTCGATGCTCGCCCGCGTACCGTCGGCATAGGTCACCTGTCCGTCCTGGATCAGCGGCGGCGGCATGGCGATGTTGAGGTTCGCGAAATACTGGTTGTAGTGCAGTCCCTCCGGGGTTTTCGATCCGGGGAACTTGCGGACGAGCTCGGCCGGCTGCTGGACGTAGCCGTGACCGACCAGCGAATAAATGTAGTTCGCGCCATCGTGCCGCGCCTTCGCCATCAGCGACAGGTCAGGCGGCAGGGCATTGTTGTTCGCCGCGCGAGCCGCGACGTCGTTGGCGAAGGGAGACGGAAAACGGTCCGAGGGGACGTTGGGCCGTGTGCTCGCCTCGCCCGTTTCCGGGTTGATCGCCGGCTGTTCGATCTTCCAGTTCTTGGCGATCGCCTTCACCTCGGCCTCGTTGTAGCCGATCTCGCCAAGGTCGCGAAACGATACGTATTTCAGGCTGTGGCAGGCCGCGCAGACCTCCTGGAAGACCTGAAAGCCGCGCTGGACCTGACGACGGTCGAACTTGCCGAACAGGCCCTCGGACGGGAGCCCGGCGTTGAGGGCGTCGCGATGAAATTCATGCTCGGCGGTTTCCGCCGGGGGATTCGACACCCAGTCCGCCACTGTTCCGTACAGCGCCAATCCGAGCACGAACACGAACGCCGCGCCGACCAGGGATGCAATCAAGCGAACCATGTTGTTCCGTATCCCCCCATTTGGCTCTGTCTGGCCGGATCAGTTCGTCATCGCGGACTTGGACGGCCCCAGCCCCGCACGTTTCGCCAGCACCGCCTCCGTTATCGAATTCGGCAGCGGGCGCGGCCGTTCGGAGCGGGCGACGATCGGCAGGATGACCAGGAAATGCGCGAAGTAATAAGCGGACGCGATCTGCCCCAGCAGGATCACGATCGGCCGCGGCTCCGCCCCGCCGACATAGCCGAGCACCAGCACGTCGAGCAGCAACACAGCCAGGAACTTGCGATAGGTCGGGCGGAAATTGGCCGACCGCACCGGCGACGAGTCCAGCCACGGCAGGAAGAACAGCAGCAGGATCGAGCCGAACATCGCCAGCACGCCCCACAACTTGGCCGGCAGGATGAAGTCGGCGGTGAAGCTCTTCAGGATGGCGTAGAAAGGCAGGAAATACCATTCGGGCACGATATGCGCCGGGGTCGATAGCGGGTTCGCCTCGATGTAATTGTCCGGGTGGCCGAGCAGGTTCGGGCTGAAGAAGATCAGCAACGTGAATACCAGCAGGAAGACGCCCAGCCCGACCGCATCCTTGGCGGTGTAATAGGGGTGGAACGGCACTGTGTCCTGTTCGCCCTTCACGTCGACGCCGGTCGGATTGTTCGATCCCGGAATGTGCAGCGCCCAGATATGAAGCACAATCACGCCCGCGATCACGAACGGCAGCAGATAATGAAGCGAGAAGAAGCGGTTCAGCGCGGCATTGTCCGGCGCGAACCCGCCGAGCAGCCACACCCGGATCGTCTCGCCAACCAGCGGGATCGCAGAGAAGAAGCCGGTGATGACCTGCGCCCCCCAGAAGCTCATCTGGCCCCAGGGCAGCACATAACCCATGAAAGCGGTCGCCATCATGAGCAGGAAGATCACCACGCCCAGCAGCCACACCATCTCGCGGGGGGCCTTGTACGATCCGTAATACAGGCCGCGGCCGATATGGATGTACACCACCAGCAGGAACATCGACGCGCCGTTGGCGTGGGCGTAGCGCAGGAACCAGCCCGCGTTGACGTCGCGCATGATGCTTTCGATCGAGCCGAAGGCGACCCCGGCATTGGCGGCATAGTGCATCGCCAGCACGATACCGGTGATGATCTGGATGCCCAGCGCCGCGCCCGCGAGCACGCCGAAGTTCCAGAAATAGTTGAGGTTGCGCGGCACGGGATAGCCGGCGCCGATCGCGTTGTAAACGAGGCGCGGAACCGGCAGCTTCTCGTCCAGCCACCGCATCAACGGCTGCTTCGGTTCGTAATGCTTGGCCCAGGGAAAGCTCATCGCGCGCTACCTCAGCCGACCGTCACGGTCGTGTCGGAGTTGAACACATAGTCGGGAACGGTGAGATTCTTGGGCGCGGGTCCCTGTCGGATACGGGCGGCCGTGTCGTAGGCGGAACCGTGGCATGGGCAGAAATAGCCGCCGAACGGCCCCTTGTTCTCACCCTCTCCCGCTCCCAGTGGGACACAGCCCAGGTGCGTGCAGACGCCGAGCGTGATGAGCCAGTTCTCCTTGCCTGTCTTGGTTCGCTCGGCCAGGGTCTGCGGGTCGCGAAGGTCGGCCAGCGGCACCGCATTGGCGGCGGCGATCTCCTGCGGGGTCAGGTTACGCACGAAAAGCGGCTGCTTGCGAAAGCTTGCCTTGACCGCCTGTCCGGGCTGTATCTTGGACAGGTCGAGTTCCGTCGTCGATTGTGCCAGCACGTCGGCGGACGGGTTCATCTGGTTGATGAGCGGCAGCACGACCGCCAACGCGCCCACGCCGGCAAAGGCGACGGCAGCGATATTCAGAAAATCGCGGCGACGGGGGTCATGAGCTTGTTCGTGAAACGGTTCGGGATTTTCACCGGGAGGAAGCATGTTGTCGACGACAGCCATTCACCCGCACCTTCTTTTTATATGTTTCCCGAATGGGCAACGAAGGATGCGGCCCATCCACCAGCCGTCCCCGCGACTGGGCTTCACGGGTGATAACGACGCCTTGGCAGGTTTCCAACCGGATTTTACGCAACCGATACGACCGGCTATGGCTGGTCGATGCGGATCGCGCTTTTCCAGCCCGACATCGCCGGCAATGTCGGCACGGTCATACGCACCGCGGCCTGTTTCGGCGTGGGCGTCGACCTGATCGAGCCGATGGGCTTTCCGTGGAGCGACCGGGCGCTGGCCAGGGCCGGCATGGACTATGCCGCGCAGGCGGAGGTGGTGCGCCACGTCGACTGGGCTGCGTTCCTCGCCGCCACGCCCGGACGGATCGTGCTGCTGACCACGACGGGCGCGACGCCGCTGCCCGAGGCACGGTTTGCCGCCGACGACGTGCTGCTGCTCGGCTCGGAGGGCGCAGGGGTGCCGGAGGCGGTCCACGCCCATGCGGCGCTGCGTGTCCGCATCCCGATGCGGCCGGGATTTCGCTCGCTCAACGTCGCCGTCGCCGGGGCGATGGTGATGGGCGAGGCGCTGCGCCAGACGTGCTGGCTGGGGACGTAAGCCCCTTCCGCCGCAGGTTAGCGCCCGTTAAGGCAACACCCATGCCTCCCCCCGACGCCCAGCAACAGGCTGCCCGGACCTGGTTCGAAACACTTCGAGACCGGATCTGCGCGACGTTCGAGGCGATCGAGCGCGAAGCGGGATCTGATGCCGTGTTTGACTATCTGCCGTGGGACCGGACCGACCCGTCGGGCTTGCCGGGCGGCGGCGGCGTGCGCGGCGTGATGAAGGGCCGCGTGTTCGAGAAGGTCGGCGTCAACGTCTCGACGGTCGGCGGCACGCTGGAGGGAGAGTTCAGCAAGACGATCCACGGCGCCGGTGAGGACCCCCGCTTCTTCGCGACGGGTATCAGCCTGGTCGCGCACATGGCCAATCCCCACGTCCCGGCCGTTCACATGAACACCCGCTTCCTTGTCACCACGAAACGCTGGTTCGGCGGCGGCGCGGACCTCAACCCGCCGCTGCCGGTGGAACAGGACACTGCCGACTTCCACGCGCGGCTGCGCCGGGCCTGCGAGGCGCATGATCCGGATTACTATCCGCGCTTCAGCAAATGGGCCGACGACTATTTCTTCATTCCGCATCGCGGCGTGCATCGCGGTGTCGGCGGCATCTTTTATGACCATCTGGAGGGCGAGTTCGACGCCGGCCTCGCCTTCACCCGCGACGTGGGCGAGGCATTCCTCGACGTTTATCCGCAAATCGTGCGGCGGCGGATGCACCTGCCGTTCACCGAGGCCGAACTGGCCGAGCAGCGCGCCTGGCGCGGCCGCTATGCCGAATTCAACCTTGTCTATGATCGCGGCACGCTGTTCGGCCTGAAGACTGGGGGCAATATCGACGCCATCCTGATGAGCCTGCCCCCCATCGCGACCTGGGCGTGAGATCATGGGCCTGACCCGCGTTCCCGGCGATCAGGTGGCCACCATCGTGACGACGCTGGAG
>CAKTFL010000144.1 GCA_934555855.1 uncultured Sphingomonas sp.
GGTATGGATGACCGGCACGGAACCGGGGCTGTTCGACGGCGTGCCGGGTGACGCCCTGCGCCTGGCCGTGCAGCCGGGCGGGATCGGCTGACCTATCTGGAGCGTGATCCATCCACTCTGAGTTTGCCTCTCCCCTGTGCCCGCGAACTCGTGCCCCCGCGAAGGCGGGGGTTCAGTCCGGGCTCCCGCCTTCGCGAGGGCACAAAGGCGCGGTCAGTAGCTGATCGGTTGTTTCAAGCTGCCTGGATCAGCGTCTCAACTCCCGCACCCAGATGTTGCGGAAACTGATCGGCGCGCTGGGATCGCCATGATCCTGGAGCTTGATCGGCGTGCGCCCGTGCGGGACATAGTGCGGCTGGCCGATATAGCGAGTCGGACCCTTCACGATCGCATGGTCCTGCACCAGCACGCCGTTCAACAGCGCGGTGACGGCAGCGGGGCGCGCCACCGTGCCGTCGGCGCCGAAGGTCGGCGCGGTCCAGATAACGTCATAGCTTTGCCACTCGCCGGGTGGGCGTGACGGGTTCGCCAGCGGCGCGACCTGCTTGTAGATGCTACCGACCTGCCCGTTGACATAGGTGCGGTTGCGATAGCTGTCGAGGACCTGGAGCTCATATCCCTCGTCCCCCTCGCCGGTCGATGCCAGAAACACGCCGCTATTGCCCCGCGCCTGCCCCTCGCCGGTGATGCCGGCCGGAATGCGCCATTCCAAGTGCAGCTGGTAGCTGCCGAAGCTGTGCCGCGTCTGAATGTTGCCGGTGCCCTTGGCCACCGTGATCACCCCATCCTTTACCGTCCAGCGCGCGGGCGAGCCGTCGCGGACGGAGGCCCATTGCGACAGGTCGCGCCCGTCGAACAATATGATCGCGTCGGCCGGCGGCGGCGCGGGCGCATAGGGGCCGGGCCTGACCACGGGCACCTCGGGCATCCAGACCTCCGTGTCCTCCGGCCTGCCATCGGCGCTGCTCTGCGCGGCGAGCAGCGCGGCGGCGAGCGCGAGCGCCTTCACAGCGGCAGCCCCGCACGGGTCGCGACGCCCGCCATCAGATCGCTCCCCCACGCAGCTGCTTCGCCGCATGATCGGCCGCGCGGGCGGTCAACGCCATGAAGGTCAGCGACGGATTGACGCAGGACGCCGATGCCATCTGCGCGCCGTCGGTGACGAACAGGTTGGCCGCGTCGTGCGCTTGGCTCCAGCCGTTCAGCACCGCCGCGCGCGGGTCCGCGCCCATGCGCGCGCCGCCCATCTCGTGGATCGCGTCGCCGGGAACATGCTCCTTTTCCTCGCTGGTCACGTTGGTGAGGCCGGCGGTCCGCAGCATCTCCTCGCCCTGTATCCGCGCGTCCTCCATCATCCGCCGCTCATTATCGCGAAAGGTGACGTCGAAGCGCATCAGCGGCACGCCGAAGCGGTCGACCTTGTCCGGATGTAGCGACACCCTATTATCCTCATAGGGCAGGCATTCGCCGAACGCGCCCATGCTGAACTGCCAGCCGGCATAGCGCCTCATGCCGTGCTTCATTGCCGCGCCGAAGCCCTCCGGCGGTGCCGGGCTGCGATGGGCGCTGCCCTGATAGCCATAGCCCCGGCGAAAGCCCGCCCCGTCGTCCCGGCCGATGTTGCGGAAGCGCGGCACGTAGACGCCGCCCGGCCGCCGGCCATATTCGATGAAGTCGGTAAGGCCGGGAACATCCCCGGTGACGCTGACGCGAAAGATATGGTCCATGACATAGCGGCCCAGCGTGCCGCTGCGGTCGAAATGGCTGCGCCCGTCCGCCCCTCGCGAGTTCATCAGGATCTGGGTGGAGGCCATGGCCGACGCGCACAGGAAGACCAGCTTCGCCGGGATCACCTCCGCCTGGCCCGTGTTCGCATCGACCACGCGGACGCCGGTCACCCGGCGGCGGCCGGCATCGTGTTCCAGCCCGGTCACGACCGCGTCGGAGCGCAGCGTCAGCCGCCCGGTCGCCCGCGCCGCCGGCAGCGTCACCGACTGGGTCGAGAAATAGGCACCGAACGAGCATCCCCGGCTGCACTGGTTGCGGACCTGGCAACGGGTGCGGCCCGCGCCCTGGTCGGGCTTGTCCTCGGTGATGTTGCTGAGGCGGGTGTTGATCAGCTTGCGGCCGGGAAAGGCGGTTTCCAGCCGTCCCTTTATCCATTGTTCCGCCACGTTCATCGGCATGGGCGGCATGAACTCGCTGTCGGGCAGGTACGGCAGGTTCTCGCGCGATCCCGACACGCCGATGTATTTCTCGACATAGGAATACCAGGGCGCGAGGTCGTCATAGCGGATCGGCCAGTCGCCGGCCACGCCCTCACGCTTGTTCGCCTCGAAGTCGGCGGGGCTCCAGCGAAAGCACCACCGTCCCCAGATCAGCGACTTGCCCCCGACCGCGCCGGGCCGGATCCAGTAGAATTTCGCCCCCTCGTCATAGGCATAGGGGTTCAGCCGGTCGTTGTTGTGATAGATCTGGTTGCCCGGCCCGATATAGCCGTTCTTGGCGATGAAATAATCGCTGTCGACCAGCGGCGCCGGCATGATGTCGCGCGCCGGGATCTCGAACGCGGGCTTGCCGTCATAGGGATAGTCCTCGCCATGCTCGATCATGCGGCCGCGGTCGAGCATCAGCACCCGCAGGCCCTTTTCCGTCAGCTCCTTGGCGGCAAACCCGCCGCTCACGCCCGAGCCGATGACGATCGCGTCGAAGCGGTCGGTGGCCGCCATATGTCCTCCTATCGGCCGAGCAGCCGGTTGAGATTGGTGAAGCTGGTGGTGATGTCCGGCAGATAGGGCGCGGGCGACTCGTCGTTCTCGACATAGAAGCGCCGCACGCCCGCCAGCCGGTTGAGCCGGAAGATCGCGGCAAAATCGATCCGGCCCGCGCCGACGCTGGTCATGTCGCCGCCGGCGGTCATGTCCTTGACGTGATAGGCATAGATCCGGCCCGCGAGGCGGCGGATCAGCGCCAGCGGGTCCTCCCCCGCCTTGACCGCCCAGAACAGGTCCAGCTCGAACCGGACCAGCGCCGGGTCGCTGTCGCGGACCAGCCGGTCGTACAGGCTGACCCCGCCCGGCCGCGTCGTGAACTCGAAATCATGGTTATGGTAGGCGAAGCCCAGCCCCTCCTGGCGAAGCTGGCGCGCGACACGGTTCACTGTCGCGATCACGTCGCGAAAGCCGTCCTCGGTCCGGTGCCCGGCGTCGAGATAGGGCAGCACCACCGTTTCCGCGCCCAGCGTCTTCGCCATCGCGACCGACGGCGCGAAGCGATCCTTCAGCGCGTCATAGCCGATATGAACGGACGGGGCGGTCAGACCCAGACGGTCGGTCGTCCGGCGCAGGGTGGCGGGGTTCATGGTGTCGAACCCGCCGCCGCCATATTCCACCTGGCGGTAACCGATGCGCGCAACCTGCTCCAGCGTGGCGACCGGGTCCGCCTGGAACAGGGCACGCAGCGTGTAGAGCTGAAGCCCGATGGGCGGGCCGGCCTGGCGCCCGCGCTGGGCGATGGCCGGGGCGGCGGCGAGCGCTGCGGCGCCCGCGATCATGGTGCGGCGATCGATCATGAAGAGAAGACCTTGCTGACCTTGGAATAGGGATAGGCGCCGTCATAGCTGCCGGGCACGGGCAGATATTCGCGCTCTTGGGTGATGCCGATCTCGGACGTGTAGTAACCCGCGACGACCATCTGCCGCAGCGCCTCGAAAAAGGCGCCGCCGCCCGGTACCTGGTCGTTCATGGCGAGCGTCAGCAGCGCATCCTGCTGCGCGGGCGTCGCCTTTGCGGCGGGGACGCGGTAATCGGCCTGGCTGCGCGCTTCCACGACGTCCAGCCCCGCCAGCACCGGCACGCGGTCGGCGGGATAGGACCAGTCGGCGAGCAGCTTTTCGATGAACTGCGGCACCCCGGCGGCGATCGCGCCGGGCGTGTCGGTGGTCGGCAGCACCCGTTCCGACAGCGCCGTCACCGTCGCGCGCTGGGCGTCGGTGAACACGGCGACGCTCGGCGCGCCCGTGCTGATCGCCGGGATCGCCCCCGCCGCACCTCCCGCTGCACTTCCCGCCGTCTGCACTCCTGCGGCGCGCGCCAGCGGCGCGAACAGCTGCGCGCCGAACATGGCGACGATACCCGCCACCGCGTCCCTGCGGTCGATCATGCTCCCTCTCCCGTCCTAGCGCCTTCGCCGATGCCGTCGATCGCGCGATAGGCGGCCAGCAGCCGATCCTCGCCCGCGCGCCCCGGCACCGAATTGCCGTGCTCCATGCCGATCACGCCCGCATAGCCCTTGCCGCGCAGCCACCGGACGATGTTGGCGTGGTTGATCTCGCCGGTGCCCGGCTCCTTGCGACCGGGATTGTCGCCGAACTGGATGTAGGCGATCTCGCTCCAGCAGCTATCCAGCGTGTTGATCAGGTTCCCGGCCTGGATCTGCTGGTGATACAGGTCCGCCAGCACCTTCACCGCCGGGCTGTTCACCGCCCGCGCCACGCCATAGCCCTGCTCGATCGTCCGCATGAACACGCCGGGATGGTTCACCAGCGTGTTGAGCGGCTCCATCACCAGAACCAGCCCGTGCGGCTGGACGATATCGGCGGCGCGGCGCATCACCTCGACCACGCGCGCGGCCTGGATCTCGTGGGGCAGGCGCGGGTCGGTGAAGCCGGTCACCACCGTCGCCCGTGTCGCGTTCAGCCGCTTCGCCACCTCTACCGAGGCGCGGATGTCTGCCAGAAACCGCTGCCGGTCGCCATCATCGTCGGCGCCCAGCACCGGCCGGGACTCGGTCCAGCGCGGCATGCTGGCGACGAACACGCCCATGGTCATGCCCCGCTGCCTCAGAGCGCGGGCCATCGCCTCCTGCTCGGCGACGGGGCGTCCGGCGGCCTCATTATCCTCCCAGGCGCGAAAGCCCTGATCGGCGGCATAGGCGATCTGTTCCAGCCGGTTGCCGCGGCTGGCGAAGCTGCCCTCATGCGGGGCATAGCCGAGGGTGAAGCGGCCCGGCCGCTGCTGCCGCTGCTGCGCGCCGCCCATCGCCGCGCTCGCCAGCAGTGCCGTCCCCAGCACGGCACGCCGCGTCGGCATCATGCCCGGCTCTCCACCGGCACGACCCGCCCCTTGCGGCGATCCGCCAGCCAGATGCCGCCGAACACCACCAGCAGGATGGCGGGAAACGCGACCAGGCGGGCAAAGGACAGCGACGCCGCCGCATCCTCCACCGCGCGCAGCGCCGGCCCCGACAGTTGCTCGAAAGCCGCCGCGCCGCCGGCCAGCTCCACCTTGGCCTGATCGAACATCGCGCCCAGCCGGGGCAGCACGAAGAAGCTGGCGAGCGCCCCCGCCGACCCGACCAGCCCCATCGCCCAGGCCCCGCCGCGCGGATACCGCTCCGCCACCGAGGCGATCATGGTCGGCCACATCGCACACACGCCCAGCCCCCACACCGTCGAGGCGGCGATAGCCGCGGCTGGCGACTGCGCCCGCGACAGCAGGAACAGGCCGATCCCCGCCAGGAGGCTGGAAATCCAGAGCAGCCCCGGATTGGACAGCCGCCCGGCCAGCCGCCCGGCAAAATGCCGGAACACGAACATCAGCGCGCTGACATAGACCAGCAGCAGGATGCCGCGCATCCCGACCCGGTTGGACAGGGCGACGTCGATCCACTGTCCCGGCGCCAGTTCCGACGAGGCGGTCAGGAACATCGCCCCGAACCAGATAAAGAAGCTCGGCCGGCGAAACACCTCGGCGATGGTGTCGCCGAAGCCCGCCCCTCCCTCGCCCGCCGCGTCGGGCACGGGAAAGCGGGTGGTGGCCGCCAATGCGACGACGCCCGCGGCCGGCAGCATCACCAGCGCCATGATCGCCTGCCACGGCACCACCGTCGCGAGCGCGAAACCGAGCAGCCCGCCGACGATCAGCCCGCCCGGATACCAGGCATGCAGCACGTTCAGCCGGTGCGTGGTGTCCTCCGGATACAGGCGCGCGGTCAGCGGATTGATCGTCGCCTCCGCCAGGCCCCAGCCGATGCCGCT
>CAKTFL010000145.1 GCA_934555855.1 uncultured Sphingomonas sp.
CTCGTCACCGAACAACAGGCTGCCGCGAATGCCCTTGGTCTCGGTTTCGCGCTCTTCGCCGTTCAGGTTTACGCGGCCACCGCCTGCCCAACCGAACCGGGCCGGGTCGTTCAGGCCGATGTTGCTGCGGATGTCCGGAATGCCGCCATTGTTGGTGTAATCGACGGTCACGCCGCTGCTGGGCGGGGTGATGACCAGGACGGTCGGGCTTTCCCGGCGGAAGTGGCTCTTCGTGTAATTTGCCTGGAGGTCGCCCTTGACGAAGTCGTTGATGATGAACTCCGCTCCGGGATTGACGCCCCAATAATCCTGGCGATCGCGGAAAGGACGATATTCGAGGAAGAATTGTGAATTGGCGTAGGTGCCGCTGGTCACCGTGCAACCGGCCGAGCAATCGGTCCTGTCGTAGGTGGTGTTGAGCGGGATGGCCGCGCCGTTGCGGACCACCCAGTTCATCGACCCGCGCGTGAAGTCGGTGTTGCGCTTGGCATACATGCCGTCAACATAGAAATGGAACGCGTCGCTCGGCCGCCATTCGAAGGAGGCGAGCCCGTTATAGCGGGTACGCTCACCCACTTCCGTGCGCGGCCGCCCCAGACGCGGCAGCAGGCCGTTGTCGATCTGGTCGATGGTCGCGCCCGGATTGCGGGCGAGCAGGAATGCCTGATCTATGGTCGTACCGGCAACCAGGCCGTTGCCCGCATTCGCCGGCACGGTGCCCGGAATCGTGAAATTCCCGCCCTGGGTGCTGTTGCGGGTCGCGCTGGTGCTCTGCGCCGCGGTCAGGTTGGGATTGGTCCAGCCGATCGTCTCGAACCCGTCGACGCGGAAGCGGTTCTTGACCGCCGCGCCGCCGACCAGCAGGCCGAAATCGCCGAACGTTGCGCTCGCCAGGGCATAGCCGCGATAACCCCATTTGTCGGCGCTGCTCACCTTGGAGCCCTGAAGACCGTAGCTGAAATAGGGCTTGGGATTGTCGAACGGCCGGGCCGACCTCAGATTGACCGTACCGGCGGCACCGCCTTCGACCTGGCCGGCAGTGGGCGACTTGCTGACGGTCAGCTGGGTGAACAGTTCGGTCGGGATCAGGTCCAGGTCAACCTCGCGGTTGGTGCTCTGGGCGTCGAACCGGACGGAGGCGATCGCCACTGGCGCGCCGTTCAGCAGCACGCGGGTGAAGTTGGTGCCCAGACCGCGAATTGCGACGTTCGACCCCTCGCCGGTCACCTCGCGAGCGATCGTCACGCCCGGGATGCGGTTAACCGATTCGGCGATGTTGGTGTCGGGAAATTTGCCGATATCCTCGGCGAAGATGGTGTCGGTGAACCCGATCGAATTGCGCTTCGCGTTCGTCTGGCTTTGCAGCGACGCGCGATAGCCGGTGACGACGACGTCCTCGTTGCCCGTGGCCGACGGGTCGGCGGGCGCCTGCGCGGTGGAGTCGATCTCGGTCGGCGCGGTCTGCCCGGCTCCCCGGTCGCCGGCGGCCTGGGGCGGAATCGCCACCGTGCTGTTCGACGATGCCGTCGGCGTGCCGTCAGTCGGCGCCGATCCGGCCTGGGTCTGGTCTGACTGGGTTTGCCCTGATTGAACCTGGGCGAGCGCCGGCCATGCAGTGGTGGCGAGCAAGGCGGCCGTGATCAGCGCGCCACGGCGGATAGTTGGAAATGCGGTCGTCATCATCCTCTCCTGCTGGCGCGGTTCGTCAGCGCTTGAGCCGCCTGTTAGCGGTCACATCCGACACCTAACGGGTACGATCGGCAGCTGTCAAACGCCTTATGATCGCTGTTCCGCCCTGTCCAACTCACGAATGGTAGCGCTCCCCCGCCACGTGCCGCCACGAGTTCCGGACGACGCGCGCCGGGGCTCCCCCAGCCCGAGTCGCAGAAAAGCAACACTCCGACGCCAACAATTGCGGGGACGCAACGATCCTGCTTGCGCGCGGGCTCACACGCTGGTTTGTTGTCCATCCGACGAAAGACGCCATCAGGCGCACGCGGATAAAGGGAACAGCGATGAAGATCGATTTGGTATGCGGCGTGGCCGCCCTGGCTCTCGCCACGGCGGCATGGACCGGCCCGGCAGGGGCGCAGACGGTCGGCACCAGTGTGGAAGCCGGCGAAGCGGCACAGGAAAGCGGCGACGTCGTCGTCACCGGGTCGCGCATTCGTCGCAGCCCGCTGGACCAGCCCTCGCCCGTTGTGACGCTGGACGACACCTCCATCGCCAGGACGGGCCTCGCCTCGGTCGCGGACGTGCTGCAGCGCCTTCCCGCCAGCTCGGGCGGCCTCAATTCGAAGTTCAACAATTCCGGCAATTTTGGCAACCCGCCTGACGGTGGCGGCGTGGGCGCCGGCTCGGCCGTGCTCGAGCTGCGGTATCTCCAGCCGAAGCGGACGCTGGTGCTGGTGGACGGCCTGCGCTGGGTCAACGGCGCATCGGCGAGCGGCATTCCCGCCAGCGTCGATCTCAATTCCATCCCGACCAACATGATCGAGCGGATCGAGGTGCTCCAGTCGGGCGCGTCACCGCAATACGGCACGGACGCCATCGCCGGCGTCGTCAACATCATCACCAAGCAGAACCAGGACGGACTGAAGGCCAGCGCGCAATATGGCCAGTATCTGGGCAAGGGCGATGGCGAGACGCAGGACTATCAGCTGAGCTACGGCGTGCGCGGCGAGGGCGTCCGCATGGTCGCCGGGGCCTATTACACCAAGCAGCAGGCGGTCCGCGCCGCCAACCGCTCCATCTCGCAGTTCGTGAATCCCGGACAGACCAGCTGCGCCCAGCCGATCGGCGGCTGCTCCAGCTTCACGCCGTTCGGCCGCTTCGACGTGCTCGGGCGCAGCCTGACGCTGAAGGGCGCGGTGCCCGGCCGCCCGACCTATGACCCGACGCTGGTCGGCGGCAATTTCAAGCCGTTCACCGCCGCCGACCGCTTCAATTTCGCGCCGTTCAACTACTTCCTGACCCCGGTCGAGCGCTATGGCGGCTTCATCAACAGCCGCGCGGAGTTCTCCGACGCGATCAACCTCAGCGTGAAGGCGGTGTACAACCGCCGCAACTCGCAGAACCAAGCCGCCTTCCTGCCGCTCGGCGTCGGGCCGGACGTGGGCAACGGCAACCTGCTCGACTTCATCTCGATCGACGCGACCAACCCTTACAATCCGTTCGGCGTGACCCTGTCGCGTGAGAATGGCAACCTGTCCGGCATCTATCGCCGCCTGGTCGAGGCGGGCCAGCGCACCTACAGCCAGTCGGTCGACACCATGTCGCTGACCGCGACGCTCGACGGCAAGTTCCAGATGTTCGGGCGCAACTGGTACTGGGACGCGAGCGCGGTGGTCGGCTACAACGACGCCAAGCAGGTGTTCACCGGCAACGTCAACTCGTCGCGCCTGCAACAGGCCCTCGGCCCGGTCGGCCAGTGCACGGGTCCCTGCGTGCCCTTCAACATTTTCGGCGGATTGGGCTCGATCACGCCGGAGATGCTGGCATTCGTCGGCTTTGACGAGCGTAACCGGAGCCGCCAGAAGCTGAACGACTATACCGCCAACCTGTCGGGCGAGCTGTTCGACTTGCCGGGCGGCCCGGTCGGCATCGCGATCGGCTATGAGCACCGCTATCAGTTCGGCAGCTTCAACCCCGACCCGATCACCGAGGCCGGCTTCAGCTCCGACATTCCGGCCCAGGCGGCCAGGGGCCGCTTCAACGTCGACGAGGTCTATGGCGAGCTTCGCCTGCCCCTGTTGCGCGACATTCCGGCGATCTACTCGCTGGAGCTGAACGGAGCGGCGCGCCATTCGAACTATTCGACGTTCGGCGGCAACACGACGTTCAGCGGCGGCGCCTTGTGGAAGCCGGTCAGGGACCTGCTGCTGCGCGGCCAATATGCCGAAAGCCTGCGCGCCCCGTCGGTGGGCGAGCTGTTCGGCGCGCGCTCGCGTTTCGACGCGTCGATCGACGACCCGTGCACCAGCGCGGCGGGCGGCCTGTTCCAGGGCAACGCCACGGTGCGGACCAACTGCATCGCCAACGGGGTTCCCGGCAACGGCAGCTATGTCGAGCCGCAGGGTGGCCAGCTGCCTGTCTTCACCGGCGGTAACACCCAGCTTCAGCCCGAAACCGCCCGCACCCTGCTGTTCGGCGGCGCCTACAGCCCGCGCTGGGCACAGGGTGGTACGTTCAGCGCGCTGAGCCTCGAGGTCAATTACTACGACGTCAAGGTTACGGATGCGATCAACTCCATCCCCGCGCAGGTGCTGCTGAGCCGCTGCGCGGTAGCGGGCGACCCGCTGAGCTGCGCCGCCGTCACGCGCACCCCGGCCGGCTTCATCTCCGGGATCAACGGTCAGCTGCTCAATACCGGCGGCATCCGTACCAAGGGGATCGACGGCACGCTGACCGTGCGGACGTCGCAGACCGGCGCGGGCCGGTTCGGCCTGTACGTGTCCGGCAACTACCTGCTCACCTATAGCGAGACGGTGCCGGCCACCGATGGCGTGACGGTGACGAAGTACCAGGGCACCGAGCGCGGATCGCCCGACCAGGCCTATCCGCGATTCAAGGGATTGGCGACGCTAGACTGGACGCTTGGCCCGGTGACCGGGTCGATCACCGGCCGCTACATCGACGACGTGCAGGAGATTTCCCAGGACAACCGGCTCAACAGCCGCCTGTACGGGGATATCCAGTTCCAGTTCCGTCCGACCTGGTGGGACGACAAGCTGGCGCTGACCGCGGGCATCAACAACGTGTTCGACAAGGACCCGCCGGCCTGCTTCTCGTGCAGCCTCAACAACTACGACCCGACGACCTACGACATCCCCGGTCGTTTCGGGTACATCCGCCTGTCATACGGGCTTTGATCCCTGCGAGCCGGCGGATGAAAGGTCCGCCGGCCCGTTCACCCTCGTTTTCAGCGCAGCTTTAACTGTCCTTTTGCCAGACCCCTACCATTGCTTCAGCCCCTTGGACGAGCGGGGAGCGACAATGAAGGGGCGGGAGGGGTCGTGACAGGGTTGCGTTGGATGGTCGTCGGCTGGTGCATCGCGGTCGCGGGATGCGACAAGGTGCCGCGAAAGGCGCCGCCGCGAGCCACCGACACGATCTCGGTTCCCGCTCAGTCCTCGGTCATCGCCGTCCCGGTCAGCGCCGATCTCAGCGAGCTCGGAACCGCGCTGAACGGGCAGGTCCCGCACCGGCTATGGGCAATCGACAAGCCCGACCAGACCTGCGTGCCGACCCGGAAGGTGAAGGTCCTGTTCGCCACGATCAGGACGCCGACGCTGAAATGCCGCATCGTCGGCCAGGTCACGCGCGGCGCGATGACCGTGACGGGCGCGGGACAGGATATCGTGGTCACGATGCCACTCCATGCCACCGTGAGCGCCCGCGACGTCGGCGGGTTGTTAAAGCAGGAGACCGCCGAGGCGGATAGCCGCGTCCGGGCGCGGCTTCGCCTCAACCTGGCGCCGGACTGGTCGCCGCGCGGCACGGTCGCGATTTCCTACGACTGGACCGATGCCCCGCACCTCGACTTTCTCGGCCAGCGGATAGAGTTCACGAGCAAGGCGGATGCCCGGCTGAAGGATGTGGTCGACAGGCTGGAACGAACGCTGCCCGGCGAGCTGGCGAAATTGCGGTTCCGGCAGCGCGTCGCGCGTGCCTGGCGCTCGGCCTTCACCTCGCTGGAACTGAACAAGGCCAACCCGCCGGTCTGGATGCGGATCACGCCGCACGAGCTGGATTATGGCGGCTACGCCATCGAGCGGAACCGCCTGACGCTGAAGCTCGGGTTGAAGGCGCGGACCGAAACCTTTGTCGGCCCCCGCCCGGCCGATCCCCCGGTCACCGCCCTGCCCCCGGTCCGCCGGGTCGATCAGGCCGCCGGCGAGATCGTTTTCGCGATTCCGGTCATCGCGGATTATCAACAATTGGAGCCGGTGCTCGCCAGGGCGCTCGCCAGGCGCGCGCGGCGGCCGTTCGACGTGCCCGGCATCGGCCCGGTTAACGC
>CAKTFL010000146.1 GCA_934555855.1 uncultured Sphingomonas sp.
GTTGAACACCTCCATCAGCGCCGACAGGTTGGCGCCATCGGCACCGACGCGGAAAATCGCCTTGCCGCCATTGCCGTGCAGCGGCTTGACCACGATCTCGCCATGCTCGGCGAGAAAGGCGCGCGCCTCCGCCAGGCTGCGGGTGACCAGCGTCGGGGGCATGAAGCGCGCATAGTCCAGCACGAACACCTTTTCGGGCGCGTTGCGGACCGCGGCGGGGTCGTTGACCACCAGCGTCTGGCCGGCGACCCGTTCCAGCAGGTGAGTAGCCGTGATGTAGCCGAGGTCGAAGGGTGGGTCCTGCCGCATCAGCACCACGTCCGTGTCGGCGCCCAGGTCCAGCGCGACCGGCTCCTCGAAGCGGAAATAATTGCCCGCCTGGCGCCGCACGGTGACGGGATGCGCGTGCGCCCACACCCGGCCATCGCGATAGTTCAGGTCCTCGGCAAGGTAATGGAACAGCCGGTGCCCGCGCGCCTGGGCGGAAAGCATCAGCGCGAAGGTCGAATCGCCCGCGATGTTGATCGAGCCGAGCGGGTCCATCTGGACGGCGACAGTCAGGGTCACGCTTTACCTCCGTTCACCCCGAAGCTGACGGGATGTGTGTGGATCGCCGCTACGAGGAGGGCAGTGCTTCGACAAGCTCGGCACGAACGGATGGGCGCGTCACCCGATCCAGGCATTCTCGATATGGCGCGGGCGGGTGCCCGGCGCGAGCAGGATCACATCGATCCGGATATCGTCTCCGACGCCGGCATAACGGGGCATCAGCACTTCCGCCGCGGCAGCGACGCGGGCCAGGCGGCGGTCGTCGATGGCGAAGTCGAGCTCGGCGGCGGTGGCACGCGTCTTCACCTCCACAAATGCGACGAGATTGCCGCGCCTGGCGACCAGATCGACTTCACCCGCCGGAGTCCGCACGCGCCGGTCGAGAATGCGCCATCCCTTCAGCCGCAGCCACCAGCCGGCCAGCCGCTCGCCGCGCCGGCCAACCGCTTCGGCAGCCTGGCGCTGCGCGGCCGAGCGGGCGCGCGGTGGCCTTTTCACACGGGAAACGAAAGGTGTCGGCATAGCCGCCCGAGTGCCCCAGCGCCGGGCGGGCGGCAAGTCGGGGGTTGGAAGAACGGCATCCATCTGCCTCTCCCTGCGTTTCAACGACATGGTAGACCAGTCCCCACCGCCAGGGCGCAACCGTCGGCCCGTGCGGATCGCCCTGATCGTCGCGGCGGTCGCCGCGGTCATCTGGATCGCCGTCTTCGCCGGCCAGATCATGAGCGGCTACAAACACGTCAAGGAGAATCCGGAACCCGGACAGCGGACACCCGCGCCGGCCGGTCGGCCCGCTTCCTAGCGTTTCAGCTCCAGCGCCCGCGCGTACAGGGCCTTGCGATCGAGGCCGAGTTTCTTCGCGACCTCTCCGGCCGCCTTGGAGGCGGGCAGGCGGGTAAGAGCTTCGGCGAGGGCTGCGTCGGCATCCTCCTCACTGGCGGGCTCCGGATCGCCGGGCGGGGCGATGACGACCACGATCTCGCCCTTGGGCGGCGTGTCGGCATAACGGGCCGCGAGCGAGGACAGGGTGCCGGTTACCGCCTCCTCGAAGCGCTTGGTGATCTCCCGCGTCACCGCCGCCTCGCGGTCGCCAAGACCCAGTGCCAGCGCGGACAGGCAGGCGGACAGGCGCGGGCCGGATTCGTACAGGACCAGCGTGGCGCGGATGCCAGCCACTTCCGCGACCGCGTCCGCGCGCGCCTTTTCCTTGGCCGGCAGGAAGCCGATGAAAAGGAAACGGTCGGTCGGCAGTCCCGCCAGCGTCAGCGCCGCGACCGCCGCGCAGGGGCCGGGAATCGTCACGACAGCATGGCCGGCGGCGCGTGCGTCGCGAACCAGCTTGTAGCCGGGGTCGGAGATCAGCGGCGTGCCCGCGTCGGATACCAGCGCCACCGATTCGGTCGCGAGCCGCGCGATCAGCCCGGGCCGCACCTGATCGGCATTGTGGTCATGATAGGGCTGCATCGGGCGCTTGACACCGATATGGCGCAAAAGGCCGGCGGTGACCCGGCTGTCCTCGACGGCGATCAGGTCCGCGCGCGACAGAATGTCGGCGCCGCGCGGACTGAGGTCGCCGAGATTGCCGATCGGCGTCGCAACGATGTAGAGGCCGGGCTCAAGAGAGTTCATGAGGGCATCCATGGCAGAGCGCGACCGCAGCACGCAACGGGGGCTAATCTGGCGCCGCTCGATGGCGCTTGCCGCCGCGCTGCTGCTTGGGGCCTGTCAGACACTGGTGCCCCGTGGCCCGGTGGCCGCGCCGGAGCGGCGGGCGGAAGCCGGGCGGCCGCCCGAGCAGGAGACGAGGGTCGAGCAGGGTATCCCGCGCGACACCGCCCGTCATCGCATCGCGCTGCTGGTACCCTTGTCCGGCAGCAACGCGGGCGTCGGCCAGTCGATCGCCAATGCGACCATGATGGCGGTGCTCGACACCAACAGCGACCAACTCCGCATCACCAACTACGACACGGCGGCGGGTGCGGCGGATGCGGCGCGGCGCGCGATCGCGGACGGCGCGCAGCTGATCCTGGGACCGCTGCTGGCCGAAGATGTGCGCGCGGTAGCGCCCGTGGCGCGAGCGGCGGGGGTGCCGCTGATCAGCTTTTCAAACGATACCAGCGTTGCCGGCAGCGGCGCCTATCTTATGGGCTATGCGCCGACCCAGTCGATCGACCGGGTGGTCAGCTATGCGCGTGGTCGCGGCATCACGACCTTTGCCGGGCTGGTGCCGAACGGATTGTACGGGGAGCGCGCCTCGACGGCGTTCCTGCGCGCGGTGGAGGGCGCGGGCGGGCAGGTCGTGTCGCTCCAGACCTATGCGCGCGGAACGATCACGCCGGCGGTGACACGGCTCAATGCCAAGGCGCCCTATGGCGCGGTGCTGGTCGCCGACGCAGGCGCCGTCGCGACCGGCGCGGCGGCGGGGGTCAAGCGGGCCAGCCCCAACACCCACCTGCTCGGTACGGAGCTGTGGAATTCGGAGGCAAGCATCGGTTCGCGCGCCGCGCTGAACGGCGCCTGGTTCGCGAGCGTGTCGGATGCGCTGTACCGCCAATATGCGACCAAGTATCGGGCTCGCTTCGGTGCGGCACCCTATCGCCTGTCGAGCCTGGGTTATGATGCGGTGCTGTTGACCGTCCGGATCGCGCGCGACTGGCCGCAGGGCCGCCGGTTCCCCGAACCACGGCTGCGCGATCCAGGAGGCTTTTCGGGCATCGACGGCGCGTTCCGCTTCGGCCGGGACCAGATCGCCGAGCGCGCGCTGGAGGTGCAGGAGATCCGGGGCGGCACGGTCGTGGTGGTGTCGCCGGCCCCGTCCGGCTTCACGCCCTGATCGGTCCTAGGTGCTGACAGGCTGAGCGTCGGTCACCAGCATCGGCAGGATTGCGTCGAGCAGCAGCGCACCGGCTTCCGTGACGCGCAGCCGCTCGCCTTCGCGGGCGACCAGCCCCTGCGCGGACAGGCTTTCCACCGCGCGCTGATCGATCGGGGCGTCTCCGCCCGCGAGCGCGGCGATGCGGGGCAGCGATACGCCCTCGGCCAGGCGCAGGCCCATCACCAGCGCCTCGGTCGCGCGCGTCGCGGGGGCAAGTGGCTCTTCCAGCTCGATGCCGTGGCCGTTGCGCGCGATGGCGGCGAGCCAATTCTCCGGTTTCTTGCGGCGCACGGTGGCGAGTCTGCCGCGCCGACCATGCGCGCCGGGGCCGATGCCGGCATAGTCGCCATATCGCCAATAGGTCAGGTTGTGACGGCTTTCCGCGCCGGGCCGGGCGTGGTTGGAGGTCTCGTAAGCGGGAAGCCCGTGCGCGGCGGTCATGGCGCGGGTCGCCTCGAACAGGTCGGCGGCGTCGTCGCCGTCCGGGATCGTCAGGCGCCCCACCGCTGCCTCGGTAGCGAAGCGCGTGCCGGGCTCGATCGTCAGCTGATACACCGACAGATGTTCCGTGCCGAAGGCGAGGGCGCGGGCAAGTTCTGCTTGCCAGGCGGCGAGCGACTGGCTGGGTCGGGCATAGATCAGGTCGATGCTGACCCGCGCGAACACCGATTGCGCGACGTCGAGCGCGGCGAGCCCCTCGGCCACGTCATGCGCGCGACCCAGAAAGCGGAGCGCCTCGTCGTCCAGCGCCTGCAAGCCCAGCGACACGCGGTTCACCCCGGCGGCGGCGATGTCGGCAAAGCGCGACGCCTCGACCGATGACGGGTTCGCCTCCAGCGTGATCTCGATATCCGGCTCGAAACGCCAGGCGCCGGCGGCGGCATCGAGCACGGCCGCCACCGTTTCGGGCGGCATCAACGAGGGCGTGCCGCCGCCGAAGAAGATCGACCCGAGCCGGCGACCGGGCAGGGCCGCTGCCTCATGGGCCAGGTCGGCGAGCAGCGCGTCGCGCCATGCCTGCTGGTCGACACTCTCCCGTACATGGCTGTTGAAGTCGCAATATGGGCATTTGGCGACGCAAAAGGGCCAGTGGACGTACAGCGCCAGGGGCATTTCAGGCTTGTTCATTGTCTCGCCATATGCGGTCTGGGGTGAGCAAACGCCACCTCCTCGCTCTGCCGCTGATCATGGCCACGGGCATAGCCCGCGCGTATGAGGCCCAGCTGCATGGACATGGCGCGGACAGCGATAACGCAACGCTCCGCCGGGTAATGCTGTCCAGCCATAACGCCGCTCGCCTGGGATGAGACGCTGGCCGGCCATGCTGGCGACCATGCCGACATGCTCGCTCGTGAGCGCCGATCCGCTCATGCGGTCCAGACGGCCGGTTTTGCGCGCGAAGGCGAGAATCTGTGGACCGGCACCCGCGCAGCCTATCTCTATGACGAGGTGGTCGGGATGTGGGCCGGAGAGCAGAGCGATTTCGTCAACGGCGCCATGCTGGCGATCAGCCGGGCGAACGACTGGCACCGGGTTGGGCACTACAGCCAGATCGTCTGGCGCGGCACGACGCGCGTCGGCTGCTCGCTCGCCAGCAACAGTAGCGATGCCTATCTGGTCTGCCGTTATGCACCGGCCGGTAACGTGACCGGCCAGCGCGCCTTTTAGAACACCGCCGCCACCAGCTGGCGGAACGCGTCGGCGCGGTGACTGATCGCGTGCTTCTCTGCCGGATCCAGCTCCGCATAGCTGCGGTCGTGCCCGTTCGGCACGAACACGGGATCATAGCCGAAGCCGACACGCCCGCGCGGCGGCCAGGTCAGGCGACCCTCGGCCCGGCCCTCAAACCATTCGACGTGCCCGTCCGGCCAGGCGAGCGCGAGGACGCAGGTGAAATGGGCGCTGCGGCCCACGTCCGGCCCCTTCGCCTGAAGCGCGTCCTCGACCCGCTGCATGGCCAATGCCCAGTCGCGCCCGGTCGGCGTCTCGGCCCAGTTGGCGGTATAGACGCCCGGATCGCCGTTCAGCGCATCCACGCACAGGCCGCTGTCGTCGGCCAGCGCGGGCAGCCCCGAAAGGTCGGCCGCAGCCAGCGCCTTCAGCTCGGCGTTGGCGACGAAGGTCGTGCCAGTCTCCTCCGGCTCGGGCAGATCGAGTTCGGCCGCCGACACCGCGTCGATGCCATAGGGCGCGAGCAGGTCGCGGATTTCGCGAACCTTCCCGGCATTGTGGCTGGCGATCACCAGCCTGCCGGGCTTCAGCTTCCGGATCGCCTGGGGAGCGCCGCCGCCGATCCCCGCATCCACATCAAAGGTGTCGGGATCGTTCACGCGCCGACCGCCCGGTCCTGCGCCGCGAAGATCTCGGCGCAGCCGATGCGGGCGAGACGAAGCAGGCGGAGCAGCGCCTCCTCGTCGTAACAGGCGCCTTCGGCCGTCGCCTGGACCTCGGCGAAGCGGCCGTCGGCCAGCATGACGAAATTGCCGTCGGCATGGGCGGACGAGTCCTCGGGATAATCGAGGTCGAGCACCGGTGTCCCTTCATAGATGCCGCAGGACACGGCCGCGACCTTCTGCTG
>CAKTFL010000147.1 GCA_934555855.1 uncultured Sphingomonas sp.
AAGAAGGCGATCCTGCTGTCTCACCACGGTCAGCTCATCGCCGGTGCAACGATCGAGGAGGCCTGCGTCCTCGCGGTCCTGATCGAACGCGCCGCCAGGATGCAGCTGCTGGCAATGGCGGCGGGGGACATCAAGCCCATCCCGGAGGCGCTCGCCCGCGAGGCGCACGACTGGATTTCCAAGCCGAGGCGGCACAGCGCTGCGTTTGACTACTACTCACGCCGGGTTCTCGATCGCCATAACGACTGCCTTCTCTGAGGGTGCGGATCGGCGACTGGTCGTGCCTCACGGGACTACCCACCGACTATTTGCAGACCGCACCTTGTATGGAGCCCACGATGCCTTGCCGCCTTACGCTCGCCCTCATCACCTCGTGCCTCACCTTGGCTCTCGCCATGTCTGCCAGCGCGGAAGCCGATACAACGCCGAAGCCTGGCGGCGTCTACCTTCTCAAACCCGGCATATTTGTTGCCGAGGGTGCGCGATGTCAGGATCCATCCTTTTCCGCCATCCGTCGCTATGATCGAAAGGGCATCAGCACGCCGCATAGCCATGCCTGTACCGCTCATATCCTCTCGAAGCGGCGCAGCGGCTACGGCAGCATCTACACGGTCCGCCAGTCCTGCCTCGACACCGGAACGGGAACAGGCAAGCGCTTCACAGGACGAATGACGATCGACATCTCCGACGCGCTGACCTTCACGGAAAAATCGGGGCACAGCACCACTTTCCGATACTGTTCGACCGCCGACCTTCCGCGCTGGCTTCGCAGCGCCGGGAGTTGATGCCGACAGTGCTCGACCTGCTGTTTCCTGACGAAAGTAGCGAAGGGAAGCGGATGAAACGTCTGCAAGACCGACCGCGCCGAGTTGGGCGGACCGGGCATGACTACCCCCGCCGTCGTTGATCGCTCCGCGCTGATGGAGGAGGAAGCGCACCATCGCTTCTCCAACTGCCTTCAGCCATCGTGAGTGCAACGAACGGCATTCTTCGTCATGGTGGCTGCAACTCGGAGGCTCGCAAACGTCTTCAGGCTCTCCAGGACCGTGTATCGCTGCTGGCAGAGATCAAGCCGACCCTTTGTGGACCCTACGGTCCGACATCGATCTCCAAACATGTTATTGAACGGCTGGGCCGAGGCCTCGCTGCCGCTTTCGATCGGACAGACGTCACCGTTTGAGTCAGGGTATCGGGTAGCGCAGAAGACAATGAGCTCTGTCGATGCCTTCTGCTCCTCGCGAGCGAATTGATAATGAACGCGATTAAGCACGCGCCAACGGGACGCGAGCTGCTGGTCGGCGTGGATTTGCAGACAACCGCTGAAGGCCGTCGCCTGTCCGTTCGCAGTAACCGGGCGGGGTTCTGGATTGAGACCTCGTGTCGCCGACGAACTGGCGCGAGCGAAGGGTGGGTCGCTGGATGTCGAGACCGGAGATGATGAGTTCCACGCAGCTGCCTTGCTTCCGGCCGGTGTCGGCGAGCTTTGACGCCAAGCACCGAGGCATTCTCTCCACCGAAAAAGCGGCACTTGGTGAGATGAATGAGATTCGAGCACTGAAATGCCGGTCGAAGGAGCCGAACGGCTGACAAGGGGGCTGATGGCCGATCAGACGTTCATCCGGGGCGTGTGTATAGTTGCCGCTGCATCCACCAGTTACGCGCCTGACGATTTCCGGGCGGCGAGCACGCTCCAGCGGCTGCACGCTCGCACCTGCCGTACCTGCCAATCGCTGCCGGTCAGGCGCAGGAAGCGATGCTGAATAGCGCGGGCATGTTGCGCGAAATCGTAGAAATCCATGCGGTGGTGCGCCAGCACCAGCCGGCCGCCGGGTCTCAGCACCCCAGCGACGTCGACCGCAAGCCGAGCCATGTCCTTGGCGGACAGGTAGTAGAGCAGCTCGGCGATAACGACCGCATCATAGGTCGTTCTGGGCAGCCGACCCGGCAGAGCCAGCCTGACAGCCCGCGCACGGGGGCAGTTCCCGATCGCCGCGGCGGTCAGCTCAGTCCCCTCGACCGTGCCTTCCGTTGCATCCAGACGAGCGACGCGGCGCGCCATGGCCTGGCTGTTCGAGCCGTTACCGCTGGCGAGTTCCAGAACTCGGCCAATCGGTCCCGCTCCAAGGGCGTGCAGGATGGCGGCGCGCTTCACCGCCTCGTCCCTGCTCGTCAACGTTGCCCAGGGGTCGGCGCTGGCGGCGAACTTTTCGGCGAAGCCGGCCAGATCGATCGGCTTCACCGCAATGCCTCCGCAAAGCTCTCCACCGGATGCGCGAAGACGGCCAACTCGTGACGCGCGATAGCGAAGCCGTTCGGATCGTCGTCGATCACGCCCATCTGTGTCCGGTGCAACCGGATCAGCGATCGTTTGGCTGCGTGCCCGCCGCACATGGCGACTGTGCGTTCCCGCCTGCCGCCAACCCGTCGCGGCGGCCAGACCTGATAGTGAAGCCGTCGCGCTTTGCCGGGCACGTGCCGCAGCGCTGCGGCCACCGCGCGATGATCGGGATGCGCGTCGCTGATGGCAGGGCCGACGATCAGGTCGAGCGGCGCGTGCATGGCGAGAATCCGTTGCAACGCGCGTCGGCAGCGAGGGGCGCGCGCGGCCAGAGCGCCGTCGGGCAAGCCGAGAAAAGTGACGTCGGCCGCAGTCACGCCCAGGCGGCGCAGGGCTCTCAGGCTTTCCTGACGTCGCGTCGTCACCAGCCGCCTGGCAGGCCATCGCACGCTGGGTGGATGCGAGGCTGCCCCGTCGCTGACGACCACCACCGCCACCCGAGTAGCCTGCCGCTTCAAGGCGCGGATCAGCGCAGCCGCACCGATCACCTCGTCGTCTGGATGGGGCGCCACAATGACCGCCCGTCGCACCTTGCCGATCTGGAGCCTCATAAGGACGGCACCAGAACACCTTCCTTTACGGCGCGGCCGACCCGCAGCCGTTGGGCATCGGGAGCGGGCTGGCGCAGATAGACTGCCAGATCGGTCAGCATGGCCGACAGCGGATGATCCAGGAAGTGGCCGGGTACCCCGACGGCGCCCTGCGCGACCGCAAGGGCCCTCTCGGCCATGTCTGCGATGGCCAGGCGCGCGGTCGCCACTCGTGCCAGCCGTTCGTCCTGGTCCGTGACAAACCAATCGACGGCTGCGCGGCGCACGACAGCTGCTGCGGCTTCCGCCAGCCAGAACAGCTCCGCCAGGCGTGCAGCCTGGAACGGATCATCGGCGCGGCCGGTGGCTGCCAGATGGTCGCGCGTGTGATCGCACAGGCCGGCGATGCCGCCTGCATGGACGGCGACAAAGCGCAGGGCGCCGCCGCTGAAGAAGGGCTCCCGTGCGTAGTCGTCCGGTTCGCCGATCAGGTCATCGTCGCCGATGGCCGCATCGTACCAGCGGACCTGATGCGTTTCCGAGCGCTGCATCCCGGTGGTACGCCACCAGTCGTGGTCGACGGTCGGCGGGATGGCGGCGAGATCGACAAGCACCAGTCGCGGCCTGCCGTGCTCCTCCGCCGTCACGAGCGCGTGGGTCAGCACACCCGCGCCCGATGCATAGCTCTTGCCCCCGGTCAGGCGACCCCCTTCGAGCACAAGCGGCTCGCCTGACAATCCCGCGTTCCAGACGCCCAGCGTCGCACGGGCCGACAGCGCGCGGCGGAGCCGGTCGATCTGCGCCGCGGTGCCGTAACGCTGCACGATCTGCACGGCATCGACATGTCCCTCAACCAGGCGTCCGAGCGGCAGATCGCGCCTTCCGATCGCGTAAAGCGGTCTCAGGATCGCAAGGCTCTCCGCCGCCGTCCGGGGATCACAGGGCGGGTTGCGATCCCAGCCGGCTGCCTTGATGGCGTCGCGGACACGTTCGGTCATCATCATGCGGCCACCTCACACCAATCCGCTTCCAATGAGGCGAGCACCTCCTCCGCCGCGGGGAGGGTCACGGGGTCCGCATACTTGGTCGGCGCAGGTACGATCCTCATCGCGAACGCTTCGGCATTGGGGCAGTCACGCGCGACGCCCAGGACGTGATCGCCGCTCAGGCGCCATCGTTCGCCCAGCCGTGTTCGAACGTCCCGCTGGCCGACCTTCGCGAACGCCTGCCGCGCGGCGGCTTGTTCATGCCATTGCCATGCCGCCGAGCAGGGATGAGCGACGAGCGGCAATGCACCCCTGTCGAGAGCGCGCAGGGTGCTCGCCAGACCCTGCACCGCTCGCCCATGCCGGCGGGAGGACGTCTCGACCACCAGCGCGCCATCGCGGCGGACGCGAAAGCCCGACCGGGACGCGTGGTCGAGCATGGCGGCATCCTCGCCGGACGGCAAGGTCTTGAACCCGCCGAGTGTCCGGTAGGTAGAGGTGCGAAAAGCGAGATTGGCGCCGCCTGTGAAGTGATGCGTGGTACAGGCTTCCCACGGGACGGGATCGATCAGGCGGCGATAACGGTACAAGCGATCGTAATAACCCTCCAGGCGCGACTGTTCGGGATCCGCACACGAGTTCAGGCGGATGATGCGCCCCGCCACGACGTCCGCCACCTGCAAGGCTGCGACGCCCGTCGTGATCCAATCAGGTCGAGGACTGCTGTCGGCATCGGTCGTGAACAGCAGGCTGTCGCAATCGGGCAAGGCGGCCAGGCCCATGGCCATCGCTGCGCGCCTCGCCGCGCCTGCATTGGCGGGGCCGCGCTCCTGCGCCGTCTCGAATCGAAGCGCGAACGGGAGCGCCGCCGACGCGCGCCGCAACAGCGCCTCGCTGCCGTCCTCGCACCCGTCCAGATAGATGCAGACGGTCAGCCGCCCCGCCTCGACATCAAGTCCCGACAGGGCGTGGAGGAGCGCTGGCAGGGCGTGTTGCTCGTCTCGGGCTGGAACGCATATCGCGACCGGCAGGGCATTGGGCAGGACTCGTCTCCATACGGCGCGATATTCAGCGTCTTAACGCATGTTGCCAAGGTGACCAGCCCGATCGAAGTTCCTCCAAGCCGAGCGCCGGAAAGCGAGACATGGGCAAGTTACGGTTTAGTTCCTTGTGCCTCAAATATTTGGTTCTCGCCCGACGCCTTTACTGCTGGCAGACTGGCCAAAACGAGAAGGATCCGAGATGGTACGCAGGACGAGCAATGGTGACGCCGGCAAGGTGAAGGGCGAGACAGCGGCGAAGGTGCCTCCTGCCCCTCCGGGCGCCGACCTGCCGACGAGCTATGCCGAGCAGCAGGGCCATGGCGGCGAAACCCACCAGACCACGACCGATCCCGCTCTCACCATGACGACGCAACAGGGCGTTCCGGTCGCCGACGACCAGAACAGCCTGAAGGCCGGGGTGCGCGGGCCGACGCTGCTCGAGGATTTTATCCTTCGCGAGAAGATCTTTCACTTCGATCACGAACGCATTCCCGAGCGTGTCGTCCATGCCCGCGGCTATGGCGCGCATGGTGTCTTCGAGCTGACGGATAGCCTGGCCGACTTCACCCGCGCAGACGTGCTGGGCAAGGTGGGGCAGCAGACGGAGGTGTTCGTCCGCTTCTCGACGGTGGCCGGTAACAAGGGGTCAATGGACCTCGCCCGCGACGTGCGCGGGTTCGCGGTGAAGTTCTACACCCGCGAGGGCAACTGGGACATTGTCGGCAACAACATCCCGGTGTTCTTCATCCAGGACCCGATCAAGTTCCCCGACCTGGTCCATGCCGTGAAGCAGGAACCGGACCGTGCCTTTCCCCAGGCGCAGTCGGCGCATGACAATTTCTGGGACTTCGCCAGCCTCAGCCCGGAAGCATGGCACATGGTCATGTGGCAGATGTCCGATCGGACCATCCCGCGCTCGTTCCGCACCATGGAGGGGTTCGGCGTGCACAGCTTCCGGTTGGTGACGGCCGAGGGCAAGTCGACCTTCGTCAAGTTCCACTGGAAGCCGCGCCAGGGGCTCCAGTCGGTGCTGTGGAACGAGGCGGTGAAGATCAACGGCGCCGATCCCGACTTCCACCGTCGCGACCTGTGGCAGGC